>JAAUTJ010000224.1 GCA_012031475.1 Leptolyngbyaceae cyanobacterium SM1_3_5
GGGGTGTCGGTGTCGGGCGAATCGGGCGATCAGGGTGTAGAGACGCGAGATCTCGCGTCTCTACGGGGTGGCGGGTGTCTCACGGGGCAAATCAAACAAAACCGTTGTCATGTAGCGTTCTGCCCAAGCGTCACCAAAGGCTTTTTCGAGGACGCGGCGGGTTTTGTCATTTTGCTGCTGCTGGGTGCAGTAGTGCGTTTGTCCGGCGAGGATTGCTGGGCGGCGATCGACATCCGGCTTTGCTTCCAGAGCAAGCTGGCAGTGAATTTCCAGGAAACTGCGGACGCGATCGAGAAATTGCTGATCTTCCGCTTCGCCCTGCGGACGCACAAACAGGCAAAATTCCGAGAAAATGCTGCCCCATTCGGGAAGCGATCGCGGCTGGCTGAAGTTCGGTTCGGGTAAATGACTGAGCGCTTGACGGTAAGCTTCCGGCAGAGCGGGCGTGGGCGAAAGGTCTGCGATCGCCGCGCTGATTTGGCCGCGTCCACCGACCAGATCGCAGCCGAACATCGGCAAATCGTATTCGGGGCGGGGAAACATGACGCAGTGCAAAATGTCGAGCGACGTTCCGACCCGCGCCAGTTCCAGGTGCAGCTTGCGAAACTGCGGCGTTTGGTAGCAGGCATTTTCGATCGTCAGCCGCTCGCCTTCGAGCTTGCCTTCGACATAGCCCAGATCGTCGGGAAGCTGATAGGGCGACAAATCGAGATGGTGCTGCCAAACCGATTCGATCGCGTCGGCAAGCTGATGGATTAAAGGATGTTGATGAATGCGAATGGATTCGGTGGTTGGGAGTACCATGCAAGCAGCGGAAAGCATCTTTCCTAGCCTACTGTTAACGCGACCCTCCATTCCATCAGCACATATGCCAGGTCAAATTTTCGGCGATCGCTACGAAGTTGAACGCATCCTCGGACGCAAATCCGGTCGCTGGACGCTGCTGGCTCGCGATTTGCAAACGAAAGAGCCAGTGATTTTGAAATTGTTGTCGATCGATTCGGAACTGAAACCGCGTGATTTAACCTTGTTTGAGCGCGAAGTGGCGACGCTGCAATCGATCGATCATCCGGCCACGCCGCGCTATTTGGGCTACTTTGAAATGCCTTTACTCGACGGGAAAGCGATCGCTTTAGTGCAAACATTTATGGAAGGGAAATCGCTGGCCGAATCGATCGCCGCAGGTGAATTATTGAGTGAATCACAGGCGATCGATCTGGCTCAGTCTGTGCTTGAAATTTTGAACTATTTGCATCAGCATCAGCCGCCGATCGTGCATCGCGATATCAAGCCGAGCAACATTCTTCGGGCTGAAGCAGGCGTGAAACTCATTGACTTTGGAACAGTGCGATCGCTCCAGTTCAACGAACAGCGCGTTTCTTCGTTTGTCGGCACGGAAGGCTATACTTCACCGGAACAGGTGAGCGGACGGGCTACCAAAGCCTCGGATCTTTATGGCCTGGGAATGACGTTGATCGTTGCAATGGCAGGCATTGAACCCGCGCAACTGCCGCGCCATAAAATGAAGATTGATCTTGCCTCGGTTCTATCAGTGAGTCCCCCATTTGAACAGTGGCTTGAGCAAATGATTCAGCCCGATCTCGATCGCCGTTTCGCTTCCGCCCAAGCTGCACTTGAAGCGCTGAAAGCAACATGAATACTTCAACTCATCTCGATCAGTTTCGCTTGCTGTCCCAGTACAATTCTGGGTCAAACGATCGCCTCTACACGCTTTTATCTTCACTTACAGAAGAAGAACGTCAGCGCAATTTAGGCGCATTTTTCGGCACGATTCATGGAACATTGAGTCATCTTTGCTGGGCGATCGCATTTGGCTGGGGCGATTTTCAACGGGCACAGAACACAAATTTTCAGCACTAGAAAACACCAAGGTAATTTTTGAATTTGATTCACTTCGCGATATTTTATATCCAGAATTTACGGAATTTTGGCAGGAAAGAAAAGCAACCGATCGCGCGATTGAGCAGTGGATGAACGAGCTTGAACCGGAAACGCTTTCGGCTCGCCTTTGCTATCGAAATTTGAGGAAAGGAATCGATCGCGAGCATTCTTTATGGTTTGGGCTGACGCACTTTTTTAATCACCAAACGCATCATCGCGCTCAGGCCACTACGCTCTTGCAGCAGCTTGGTTATGATTACGGCGCGACCGACTTTTTGCTGATGTACGATATTGCGAAAGATTTTATTTAGGCATGGCTGAAAACAGATGTCGGATTTTGCGTATACTAAGTTGTTGATACATCGTTTGATTTTCACCGCCTAAATTTTTATGCCTCCTCGCTGGCCTCGCCAACCCGATCGCAACGATCCCGCCTACCGCAAACTGGACGATCGGATGAATTTTGCCGTTCATGTCGCCGTTTTTGCCCTCTGCAATTCGGGCGCTTGGTTCTTTCGCATTTTGAATGCGGCTGCGTGGGACTGGACACCCTGGCTGACGGGCAGTTGGGCTTTGCTGCTGCTCTCGCATGGCGTGTATATCTTTGCGATCGCAACTATTCCGACTCCAAGCAGCCCAAATCTTCCTGAAGCAGGGCGATCGATCCACTGCGAATTTCCTAAGATTAAGTCAATTACTGTTTTGGGAGTGTAGGAATGGCATATTCCAGCACGAGTGAAGCGATCGAAGCGCTTGCTGCCGAAATTGGCGAAAATGTCTATATTGATGTGGCAAAGTGGCATCTGTATCTCCGCGATGCCCGTCTGCATACGATGCTGGCCGAGCGGTTCTATCTGCTGTTGCAGTCCGGCTCGTTTTCGCGCAGTCAGGTAGAAGAAACGCTGAGCAGCATTTCGGTGAGTTTGGGCGGCGGCAAGCGTGAAATGCCCCTTGCGGATTTGATTCCGAGCAGTTCACAAAATCAACTGCTGAACCTGCTGCAAGACTATCAGCGCGATCTTTAGCGGGGTGGCACGATCGAATCGTCGATCGAATCCAAAAATTCTCTCAGCGGCGGTTTGACCCGCTCGATCGCCTGCTCCAAGCTCATCCAGCGGCGGCGACGAAGGGATGCTTCTTCCCAAATTTCTAACTCAGTTTCGACTCGCAGCCAAAACACCTGGACGTAATTGGTGAAACTCCGCTTGCGATACTCGTAGGAGCCGATCGCAGGCGTGATTACCGTACCCAAAACTCCGGCTTCTTCACGCGCTTCTTTGCAGGCAGATTCGGCAGGAGACATTAAGATTTCAACGTTGCCTTTGGGAATTCCCCAGCGTTTGCCGCTTGATGTCGTCACCAGCAAAATCTCAAGCTGTCCGTTTTGCCAACGGTAAGGAATCACGCCCGACTGCTGCCAAGCGATCGCGAATCTCTGTGCAATCTTCCAATTCACGCGATCGTCTAGCTCAATTCTTTTCTTCAGTTTAGCCAGTGCGATCGCGATTGCCTTGTGCTGCAAGCATGATTCTACGGATCAGCGTCCGATCGAACTGCCTGCCAGCGGTCGCCAAACGCCAATTAACACGCCTTGAATTTCCAGATCTTTCGGGTTGACCGCGATCGGCTCATAGGCAGGATTGGCAGGCTTGAGCCAAATCGAACTGCCTTCGCGATAAAAACGTTTCAGCGTCGTTTCGCCTCGCACCTGGGCAGCGACGATCGTGCCGTTGCGAATCTGGTGCGGTTCAGCCACGCGCCGCAAGATGGCAAAATCACCCGGAAGAATGTGATCGTTGATCATGCTGTCGCCGCCGACCTGCAAGACAAAACATTCGGGCTGCTGAAATAGCTGCGGCAAATCAAGCTGCTCAACTCCATCGGTGAACGGCTCAACCAGATAGCCCGCCGCGATCGTGCCCAAAATCGGCAGTCCCGATCGCTTGGCAGGACGCGCTGATTTTTCAGAGCGGCAGATGTGAATGCGGGTGCGCCGACTTTTGCCTTCCGCTTCTTTGTGCCAGACGATGTAGCCTTTGTCGTGCAGATATTGCAGGCGGCTTTGGATTGCCGAGGTCGATCGCAGCCCCATCGCCTCCATCATTTCGCGAATCGAGGGCGTTGGCTCGTGTTCATGCATGTAAGAAACGAGCCAATCATACAGTTGCTTTTGCGGTTTGGTCAGGGGTTGCATGGAAAAGATGCGCTCGGCGCACAGGAGCGGCCTATTCTTATTGAACCCCGAATTTAGCCAAACGCAATCATCACCAAGATGGACTAGCCTTTGGTGGGGTTGCGTGAGGGGTGAAGGATGAGAAGACGAAAGCGTTGCGACTTGCTAGCTGGCGGGAGAATAGCCGCGCCAAACGCCAACGAGCAAGCCTTGCACTTCCACTTGGGAAGCGGTGTATTCCATGACGGGATAGCGCGGATTGGCTGGTTTCAGCGTCACTTTCATGCCCTTGCGGTAAAAATACTTCAGCGTCGTGCCGTCGCCATCAACACGAGCCGCGACGATCGTGCCGTCTTTGATTGCCATCGCGTCCACCGCAGGCCGCATAATCACCACGTCGCCACTGTCGATCAAAGCGTCGATCATGCTGTCGCCGCGTACGCGCAAAGCGAAGTCTTGGGGCTGAAGGAAGGAACTGGTGAAATCTAGCACTTCAACCGCATCGGTGTAGGATTCGACAACCGTACCAGCGGCGATTGCGCCCAAAATCGGAATCCCCTGCGGACGCAAAATCCGAATCGTGCGGGCTTTGCCTTCCGTCCAGTCGATGTAGCCTTTGGCGCGGAGGTGTTCCAGTCGGCTTTGGATGGGAGCGGGCGATCGCAAGCCCATTGCCTTCATCATCTGCCGAATCGATGGGGAGTGCTGAAATTGCCGGATGTAGTCAACGAGCCAGTCGAAAAGCTGTTGCTGAACTTCAGTAAGACGTTCCATAGGGTTTTAGGTGGGCGACGTGATAGGGCAATTGTATCGCACCATAAGAACGCTTGTACCAAGAAATTGACGTTTTGTCTAGAGGAAATTCAAGAAATTTTTATTTTTGGCGGGTCGCGGGTCGCGGGTCGGGTAGAGACGCGAGATCTCGCGTCTGTACGGGGAGCAGCCGTGAGAGCGATCGTCAAGCTCCGTTCAATTCATTTTGGCCTTGTAGAAGTGTCGTTAGCGCATTGATTACAAGCTGGGCAGATCCGCTGAAGAAGGATCGATCGATTGTGTCGATCGTGTCGCTGGGCTGATGATAGTGCGGGGTGCGGAAGTTGGCGGTATCCGTGACGAGGACGGCTCCGAAGCCGTTTTGCCAGAAGGGGGCGTGGTCGCTGCGGAGCAAATCGGGCGGCAAAAAGCGAGCGAGTGGAACGGGCAGGGTGACGATCGGCGGCAGGTTCGATCGCTGGGCTTGCTCGAAGCTGCGGATCAGCGGCATGTGGCCGCGATCGCCCAGAACTGCCAGAAAATTGCCACGATCGGTGGGCGGGGCGATCGGCAAATTGGCGGGATATTGCTGACAGCCGGATTCGTAGCAGGCATAGCCCAGCATTTCGAGGATGACTGCGCCTTGCAGGTCGCCCGACTGGAGGCGATCGACAAAGGCCAAACTGCCCAACAGTCCGGTTTCTTCTTCATCAAAGAGAACGAGTTGCAGCGATCGCGTTGTGTCGATCGCGCCGAACAGCCGAGCGGCTTCAAGGACGGTGGCGACGGCGGTGGCGTTGTCGTCGGCTCCGGGCGAAGCTTCCACGCTGTCGTAGTGTGCGCCCAGTAGAATCTTGCCTGCTGCGGAATTGGTTCCCCACCGTTCCGCAACGATGTTGACGCCCTGCGCGAAGGTTTGCGCCTGCGGTGTCCATCCGGCCTCGGTCAGCGATCGCAAAATGTACTGACGGGCGCGGCTGCGATCGATGCTTTCAAAGCGGCGAAACGAGAGGGCGCTTAGATCATTCCACAGCCGATCGCTGTTAACGCTAGGCGGCGTGATTTGAGCTTGAGAAAAGTTGACCTCGATCGCCTGCGGGCGCGGCGAAAAATTCCACCGCCAAGCGATCGCCAAACTGAGAAAAACGGCAAGGCCAAATGCTACCCAGATCGATCGCTTCATCAGTCAAAATTTATGTGCCAGCTTTTATTTTAGAAAGAATTCTCAGGAGATTTCGCGAGGCGGGTGAGGATGGCGGCGGGGCGATCGACGCAAATCTTGACAGGGCAATCATGTTCTACTGTAGAAATAGCTGCATCACGGGAGATGAACCGATGCCAAGTAGCCTGATGCATCGCAACAATGTGCATCTGCTCGGTCAGGGACGTGAAACCATCATCTTTGCACATGGATTTGGGTCAGACCAAACCGCTTGGCGACACCAGGTTGCCGCTTTCCAGTCGTCCTATCGAATTGTGCTGTTTGATCATGTTGGGGCGGTCAGTCTGACATGACCGCTTATAGTCCGCTGCGCTATCGATCGCTCTACAGCTATGCCGAAGATTTGCTCGAACTGTGTGCTGCGCTCAAGCTGGCTGACGTGACTTTGGTGGGGCATTCGGTCAGCGGCATGGTCAGCTTGCTGGCGGCTCTAATCGATCCGGGTCGCTTCAAGCAGTTGGTGTTTGTGGGTGCTTCGCCGCGCTATTTGAACGAGCCGGAAACAGGCTATGTCGGCGGATTTGAGCAGGCCGATCTAGACGGACTGTATGCAGCAATGTCGGCAAACTACTATGCCTGGGCGAGCGGTTTTGCGCCGATCGCGATGGGAAATCCAGACCGACCTGAACTGGCGATCGAGTTTGCCAACACGCTCTCCGCCATTCGCCCCGATATTGCTCAGGCGGTGGCACGAGTGATCTTTCAGTCTGACCACCGCGCCGAACTGCCCAAGCTGACGGTTCCCGTTATCATTCTCCAGACCAGCAACGATGTCGCCGTTCCGCCGGAAGTCGGCCAGTATATGGCGACTCACATTCCGCAGTCCAAGCTGATTCAAATTCGCGCTCAAGGCCATCTTCCTCATATCAGTGCGCCCGATGGGGTCACTCAAACTTTGAAAGAATGTTTTGCCGCTTGACTCCGCGCTGGCAGTTTGCTCGCTGGCAATTGGCGCGATCGCCTCACCATCCCGATCGACTGCCGATCGCGGCTCCCTTTGTCCTAGCAGTGTCGATCGCGCTCCTGGTCATTGGCGGACTCTCAGGCGCACCGCTGGGTTTTCAACTGGCGCTGATTGCGTTTGGTCTTGCGACGCTTTTGCCCTGGCCGATCGCAGCGGGCGGACTGGTGACAATCTGGCTGCTCGATCGCCCCTCTAGCCACGAAGCGGCAATTCTCGGTCTGGTTGTCCTGCTGGGCTGGGGAGCGCGGCAATGGCTGCGCTGGCAGGAATGGCAGTGGGCATCTCAGGGCACGATCGCCAGTTTGCTGGGGCAGGAGGCGGCACATCCAGAGCAGGCGATCGCTCAGGCACTCCTCTCTTTGCGCGACACAACCGGGGCAGATGCAGCGAT
>JAAUTJ010000225.1 GCA_012031475.1 Leptolyngbyaceae cyanobacterium SM1_3_5
GCTGATTGGCTACTTGACTCGCGCAGGTCGTGCGCCGCATCGTCACGGAATTTTTCTGGCCTGGCCGGCAGGAACCGATTCGAACTCGGTTCGCGCTTCGGACTGCGATCGACCAGCGGAGGCAAATCTCTATCGTGGATTTTGGGCACGGTCGTCTTTGTACTCGTCCTGATTCCCACTGCGATCGCTGCCTTGAACGCGCTGCGGATCGACGCGATTTCGGCTCCGGCGATTTTGATGCTCAATCAGATTTTGAGCGCGTTGCCGAAGATCTTTACAGCGGGCGTGATTTTGGCGATCGCCTACTTCGTCGGCCAGTTTTTTGTCCGATCTGGTGACGAACATTCTGTCGGGCTTGGGCTTCGATAACCTGTTCCGCTGGCTCGGCCTGGAAGCACTGCAATCGCCGCGCTCCATTCCGCCCACTACGCCCGGAGGAACGACGATTCAGCAGCCCACGCCTTCCGGTGTCAAAACGCCCTCGCAAATTGTCGGCGTGGTCGTGCTGGTCGGCATCATGCTGTTTGCCGCTGTTGCTGCGATTAACGTGCTGCAAATTGACGCACTCACCGCTTTGGTGTCCGGCATCGTCCTGATCTCCGGTCGGATTTTGGCAGGTCTGATCGTGTTTGCGATCGGCCTCTATTTCGCAAACCTGGCCTTCTCGCTGATCACCAGTTCCGGCGGTCGGCAGTCGCGGATTCTGGGACAAATTGCCCGCGTTGCGATCATCGCCTTCGCCTCTGCGCTGGCTTTGCAGCAAATGGGCATTGCCACCGATATCGTCAATCTGGCGTTTGGTCTGCTGCTCGGTTCGATCGCAGTGGCGATCGCGCTGGCCTTCGGTCTGGGTGGCCGCGATGTCGCTGCGGAACAACTGCGCGAATGGCTGGCCTCGTTCCGAAACAAGCAGTACTAAAACAAGCAGTACTAAGTTGCATTCACAACCACTTGCAGCGGACGAAGCCAAAACTTCGTCCGTTTTTTTTGGCTGTACTCAAACAAGCTGTACCAGTACAATTTGCTGGAATTTGTACCTTCTCAAGGGCAGCGATCGCTCCCGAAACTAAACCTATTTAGCATGAGGAAATTAGCGTGATCGATCGCTTCACCACCCGAGATGCAAATCTCGGCATGATGTACGGTTTACTGGGCGTTTTCAGCTTCAGCCTGACGCTGCCTGCCACTCGCGTTGCTGTGGCCGAGCTTGACCCGACCTTTGTGGGCTTGGGACGTGCGATCGTTGCCGCAGGCTTGGCCGCAATTGCCTTACGTGTCACTCATCAACCGCTGCCGACGCGATCGCAGTGGGGCAATTTGGCGATCGTGGCTTTTGGCGTCATCCTGGGATTTCCCCTCCTGTCGGCTTGGGCGATGCGACAATTGCCTGCCGCACATGGAGCGGTTGTGATCGGTTTGATTCCGCTCGCAACTGCGATCGCTGCGACGATTCGAGGCAACGAACGCCCTTCGTTTCGCTTTTGGCTGGCAACCGCGATCGGCAGTGGAACGATCGTCGCTTTCACTTTGGCTGCGGGAGGCGGACATTTTCAGATCCCAGATATTGCCCTAATTGGTGCAGTCGTGGCAGCGGCGATCGGCTATGCGGAAGGCGGCAAGCTGGCAAAAGCGATCGGCGGCTGGCAGGTGATTTGCTGGGCGCTTGTCTTAGCGGCTCCAGTTTTGATCGTGCCGACTCTGCTGGCGGCTCGATCGGGACTGAACGCTTCTCCCACTGCTTGGCTGGGCTTTGCTTACGTCTGCGTGATCAGTCAGTTTTTCGGCTTTTTGCGTGGTATCACGGCATGGCGATCGCTGGAGTTGCCAGAGTCAGCCAGCTTCAGCTTTTGCAGCCGTTTTTGACGATCGCCTTTTCCGCCCTGCTTTTGCGCGAGCAAATCACCCTGCCGACGATCGCCGCTGCCTGCATTGTGATTGCCTGCGTCGGCATTGGACGGCGATCGCTGATTCACCAAAAGCCTGCTTAAAGTCTGGCTCTAGCTTTTCGCAGCAGCATCCAAGCGCTCACCAAAAGCGACACGCCTGCTGCGACGAAAAACAAAGCCGTGAAGCCAAAGCCCTGCCAGATTGGGCCAAGAATCACAGGCGAAATAAACTGACCCAGCGAATTGCCGCCCGTGCCGATCGCCATGACGCTAGCGCGGAATTCCTGCGGGGCTTGGTTTGCCAGTCCGTCATACACATTCGGCACGGTGATGCCAAATCCCACGCCAAACAGCACGGCAGTCAGCATGATCGAGTGAATGTCCGCCTGAAACGGCAGTACGCCCACCGTCAAGGCCATCAAAACAAAGCCGAGTGCGATCGCTCGATCGACCCCGATCGCCTTGCCCAGCCGACTGGCGACCACTGCGGACGCGATCGCCGCACCCACGCCGCGCAGGGCGAGAACAATCCCGTTAAGCTGCGGACCTGCCCCGATCGTCTGCTTCAAATACAGCGGCGTGTAGACAATCACGGCATACACGACAGAGGCCGACAACACCAACAGCAGCAGCA
Organism: Leptolyngbyaceae cyanobacterium SM1_3_5; assembly: GCA_012031475.1. Classification (GTDB taxonomy): domain Bacteria; phylum Cyanobacteriota; class Cyanobacteriia; order Elainellales; family Elainellaceae; genus JAAUTJ01. The sequence goes on from JAAUTJ010000225.1 coordinate 2,521, forward strand.
GTCTGAGCGTTTCCGGCTGCTTGAGCAGCTTCACCAGTGTTCGCGTTTGCCCCGGCTCAATGCTGGACGATCGCAGCGCCGACTTGCTCGACAAAACGGGAACCGCAATCACCGCCAGCGGCAAGCCCAGCAGATACAGATAAAAAGCGTATTGCCACTGAATTTGGCCGACCCAGCCGCCAATCAGCGGAACGAGAATGCTGGCCGTCGTCATGGCGCTGGTTGCATAGCCCAAAATGCGCGATCGCTCCTCGCCCTGATACATCGTGCCCAGCAAGCCGATACTCGCAGCCGCAATGCCGCCGCTGGCCGCTCCAACCAACGCCCGCATCGCCAGCAGCGGCCAGAAGGACGGCATAAAAGCGCCCGCCGTGCCAAATACGGCATACAGCCCCAGTGAGGGAATCAAGACGCGCAAAGCTCCGATTCGATCGGCCAGAATACCCAAGATTGGCGTGAACAGCGCGATCGTAATCGCGTGCATACTGACTAGCACTCCCGCCCACTGCGGATTTAGATTAAGCTGCTGAATCATTTCGGGCAAAATTGGCGAAACAATGCCGCCCGTCATCGTGGTTAAACAGCCCGCCGCCAACAGCACCAAAAATTTGGCCGACTGTCGTCTGCGCGATCGCAGCGATCGACCTTCCCGAACCTCACCCACACTCGTCATATCGTTCTTCCTAAATATTCGGTGAAAACACCTTCCTCTGTGATCGTTGCGGAAACCTTCTGAGAAGTTCCACCATCATCAGTATCAACACAGATAGCACTCGGATTCTGCACTGAGCAATATTGACGAATAGGCGGATTCAGCGCTTAATATGTTCCCATTGACGAATCGATAGAGAAAGTTTAAGAAAAGGCATCTCGATGGAACTGGCAACCACCCTGAAGGGGCACACCGTTCACAACGCCGTGCGCGAAGTCGGCATCAACAAAAACCATTGGTATCCCGTCGCTTGGGCGCAAGATCTCAAAGCAGGCCAAGTGGTTTCCGTCACGGTGTGGCAGCAGTCGATCGCCCTGTTTCGTGACGAATCCGGCCAGCTTCACGCGATCGAAAATGCCTGTCCTCATAAAGGCGTCGAACTGCACAAAGGCAAAGTCCAAGGCGAACATCTCCTTTGTCCCTATCACGGCTGGGAATTCAATGGCGCGGGCGAATGCGTTGGCATTCCGTATTTGCCCGAAGGTCAAAAATTGCCCTGCGCGATCGCACCGAGCTTCGCAGTTCGAGAGAAATATGGGATGGTCTGGGTTTTCCGGGCGATCGCGCTTTGGCGGGCGATCGACCCCTCCCGGACGTGCCGGAATATGACGACCCGACCATGCTGGCGATTCCGATTACCGGACATTTTCGGGCGCATTTTTCAATCTGCAACGAAAACACGATGGATGTGTTTCACGGCTTTTTGCACAACGACTTGCAGGGCTGGTTTGACCCAATTTTGCTTAAGCTCAGCGACAGCGGCGATGCGGTCTGTGCGGACTATCAGGTGACGTATGAAGGCTGGATCACCAAATTCCTCGGACTGAGTGAAGACGGCAACCGAACCACGCGCAAAGTCTCGATTCAGTATCACTACCCGCACTATCACACGACGATGGAAGGCGTGTCTTCGCTGCATCTGATGCGGCTTCCGGTTAGCCCCACCGAGACGCGATCGTTCTCCCTGCTCTTCCTCAAGCTGCCATTTTCACCTCGGCTGCTTGCCCCGATCGAAAAACCGTTCGTCTGGTTCATTCGTCGTTTCATCTTCATGAAGTTCCTGCTGCAAGATGTGGAATGATGGAGAGCGAACAGCGCACCTTCTCGCACAATTCGCAGCGGCGCTACGTCGAGATCAATCCGGCAATCATCGCTTTGCAGCGATTAATCCTCCGGCAGCATGAACAATTTGTGCAACAATCGAGTCAATTGTCCGGTCAGGCACAAAATGGCGACTCATTGCAGCAACCCAAAGCAACTTCGATCGATTCCTTCCAGGGCAAAAATCGCACCCCAGAATCGATCGGATGAAGGGGATTAATATTAGCGTTTATTCCGCCTTCATTGGCGCGGAGATCGCAAATCGAAAGGTTCAATGTCACAATCCTAGGTGTGATTACCTTTCTCAACATTGGCGCAAGCCAACCTGGGATCGCCAGGAGACGATTGATTTTGTCGTTGAGGCAGAGGTTTGATGTTACCCAACAAAGGTGAGGGGAGTTACTGTGCAAGTTGTTAAAGAATATGTCCAGCAGTGGTATGAAAGCGGGCTTGATCCCGATGAATACATCTGTCATGGCAAGCAGGGCAGTCTGGTCGATCTGGAAGAAGCCGCGACAGGCGTTCGCCGTAAGGTGCTGACATTTTGCACCAACGATGTTCTAGGACTGGTGCAAAATCAGGCCGTGCAGCAGGCGGCGATCGACGCGATCACCAGCTTTGGCACGTCCAATAGTTCGACTTCTGTACTTAGCGGTCGGATTGATCTGCATCGTCAGCTTGAAGACGAAGTTTCGGACTTCAAGCATTTGCCGCACACGCAGCTATTTTTGAATGCGTGGATGGCGATGCAGGCATTAATGGATGCGTTTTGCCATTTGGCGATTCCGGTTCCCAATTTTCAAAATACGAGAGAAACGCTAATTCTCACCGACGTATTGAATCACGGCTGCATCGTCACCGCTGTCGCCAATGCCGGAACGCGATCGGGCAAAATGTTCGGCCACAGTCCGCGCGTCCGCGTCCGCGCCTATCGCCACTGCGACATGGAAGATTTGGCGCGTAAGCTTCAGCGCTATGCCCGTCCGGACGATCGCATCCTCGTCGTCTCCGATGCCGTCTTCTCAATGGATGGCGACATCGCTCCGCTGCCGGACATGATTGAAGTTCTGAAAAACTACGAAGGCAGCACCCTTTTGATGGATGAAGCCCACGCCAGCGGCGCGATCGGCGCAACCGGACGCGGCATCTACGAACACTTCAACATCCTGCCGCAGGACGCGATCGAGCATGGCGTGGTTCCGCTGATCATGACGACCTTTTCGAAGTTTGGCGCTTCGGTGGGCGCATCGATCAGTTCGCACGTGGCTGAACTCAAGCCACTGCTGAACGTGTCTCCAACTTCGATCGGCACTTGCTCCTTGGCTCCCCCTTTGACTGCCGCTGCCTTAGAGAGCATTCGTCAGGTGCGCCGTCGTCCGGAACTGGTGCAGCAGCTACAGGAAAACACGCGCTATCTCAGAAACCGCCTGCACGAAAAGGACTTTGAGGCGATCGGTGAAACCAACGTCGTACCCATCTTGCTGCCTGCGGAAATCAACCCCAAACTGTTTGCCCGCACCTTGATTCACGAGCATGGCCTTTGGGTGTCACCGATCTGGTTCATCGCCAAGCCGAGGCTGCGCGTCACGGTCAACGCCCTACACACTCGCGAAGAACTCGATCTGCTGGTCGATGGCATGGTAGCAGCCCGCGAAGTGGTTTATAAGCCGACGATCAGCGCTTAAATCACGCAAACGTCCGATTGAAAGCCAAGCATTTGTCTCAGCTAAAACTGCGATCGATGCTTGGCTTTGACGCGATGACCTGGATTTCTTTACACAAAAAAGCGGAGGATCGCCTGTCGATCGCTCCGCAAAAATTGTCTCTCAAACTTGAATCAACTAGCCGCCCATGCCCGGAATCAATCCGGTCGTCAGGCGCTTGATGGCGCGGCCTGCCACATCGCCGTAGCGCATTTCCCCACACAAAATTTGACCCATCCGCTTCGGCGCAGTCGGACGCTTGACGCCAATTTTGTAGCCCAGACCGGGAGCGCGATAGAACAGGCCAGAGAGCTTTTGCGCCCAGGCCATATCTGATCCCCATTCTTTGCTGATCGTTTCGGTGTAAGTGGCGAGGGCGTTGGAATTGCCGCCCAGCGCTTGATCGATCGCCTCTGCCGCCTTCACGCCCGTCAGCATGGAGGGACGGATGCCTTCTGCCGTAAACGGATCAACGACGCAGGCTGCTTCTCCGGCCAGCAGTGCATTTTGCGTGTGCAAAACCTGATCGCCGTCCCACAAGCAGAGCGAATGGCCGTACTGTTTGCAGGTTTTCACGTCGATGCCAAACGATTCGGCGTATTCATCCAGGATTTTGCGGAAGTCTTGCGATTCGCCGCCTCGGAACGCGCCAATGCCGATCGAATAGCCGTCTGCTTTGGGGAAGTTCCAAATGTAGCCGTTTTTCACCATGCCAAACTCAAAATGCGCGGCGTTGGCAAAGGCCGGATTCGTGGCCGGAGCTTCCGCTTCCAGTGCGCCACCCAAGCGGCGTTTGCGCTCCTTAAAGCCCAGCCATTTCGCCATTGGCCCTTTTGCCCCGTCAGCGGCGATCAGGTAGCGGCCTTCAAACGCACCGATCGCCGTATTCACCTGCCAGCAGTTGCCCTTGAATTCGATGCTGCTGACTTCGGTATTGTCCTTGAGTTCTGCGCCTTGCTGTTGCGCCTGCTGAATCAAAAAGTGGTCAAACACATCGCGGCGCACCATCCAAATCGGCTCTAAGTGCTCCAAACTTGACTCAACGGGGTCTTCCTTTTTCCAGGTAAACCGAATGGTGTTGATTTTGAGCGAAATCGCCGGAGTGAAATCAAAGTCGAACCATTGGGCGACCTGTGGAGATACGCCGCCACCGCAAGGTTTGTAACGCGGCAACGATGCTTTTTCTAACACCGAACCGATCGACCTCGTTTGGCCAAATGATAGGCCGCAGTTCCGCCCGGCACATAGAGGCCGACGGCGCTGACCGGACGCCGCGGATAGCCAAGTTCGACCCCGATCGAGTCACGTGAACCGCTCGTCCCTGGGGAGTTGTCGCCGGTGGTAGGCTTCGATCCGGTCGCGC
>JAAUTJ010000226.1 GCA_012031475.1 Leptolyngbyaceae cyanobacterium SM1_3_5
CGAGATTCCACCGGGAACACCTGCGGCTGATGAGGAATTTTTTTGGTCCCGTTGCCTTGCTATTTCGCGTCCCAGATTTGGAAAGCGCGACCGCTCTCGCCAACCGCTCTCCCTTCGGGCTGGGATCAAGTGCCTGGACAAACATTCCTGAAGAACAAAACCGCCTGATTAACGAAATCGAAGCGGGCTGCGTTTTTATTAACAGCATGGTCAAATCTGATCCGCGTTTGCCGTTTGGGGGAATTAAGCGATCGGGCTTTGGGCGCGAATTGGGAATTCAAGGTATTCACGAGTTTGTGAATATCAAAACTGTTTGGGTGCAGTAGATTTCGATCGCTTCAAAGTGTTTCAACTGTAGAGGAGTTTTCATGAATACCGCAGAATTACTCGTTCAATGTCTGGAAAATGAAGGCGTTGAATATGTGTTTGGCCTGCCTGGAGAAGAGAATCTTCAGGTGTTAGAAGCTTTAAAGAATTCATCGATTCAATTTATTACGACGCGCCACGAACAGGGAGCCGCATTCATGGCGGATCTGTACGGGCGACTGACTGGAAAAGCCGGAGTTTGTTTGTCTACTTTGGGACCCGGAGCAACCAATTTGATGACGGGCGTGGCGGATGCGAACCTCGATCGCGCCCCGCTCGTGGCGATCACCGGACAGGTGGGAACCGATCGAATGCACATCGAATCGCACCAATATCTCGATCTGGTGGCGATGTTTTCGCCTGTCACCAAGTGGAGTACGCAGATTGTTCGCCCTAGCAACACGCCGGAAATTGTCCGCAGGGCATTCAAGATCGCGCAGACCGAAAAACCGGGAGCGGTTCACATTGATCTGCCGGAGAATATTGCCGCTATGCCTGCGATCGGTTCGCCTTTGCGACTGGATGCACGTGAAAAAGTGTTCGCCTCGTTTCAAAGCATCGATCGCGCAGCCGCAGCAATTTCACAAGCAAAAATCCGCTGATTCTAGTTGGAAATGGCGCTTTGCGTGGACGAGCCAGTGAAGCCGTCACGCAATTTTCTACACAGTTAAATATTCCGGTTGTGAATACTTTTATGGGCAAGGTGCGATTCCCTACACGCACCCGAACGCGCTTTGGGCAGTCGGTTTGCAGCAGCGCGACTATATTAGCTGCGGATTTGACAGCACTGATTTGGTGATTGCGATCGGCTATGACCTGATTGAATATTCACCGAAACGATGGAATCCGGCGGGCAATTTGGCGATCGTTCACGTGGATGAAACGCCTGCGGAAGTGGACAGCAGCTACATTCCCTTGGCGGAAGTAATTGGGGACATTTCTGATTCTTTGGCCGAGATTTTAAGCCGCAGCCGCCGCGCCGATTCACCTCAGCCTGCGGCCTTTCAACTGCGCGAAGAAATCCGTGCCGACTATGAAGAATACGCCCAAGATGACGGTTTCCCAATTAAGCCGCAAAAGCTAATTTACGATCTCAGACAGGTGATGGGGCCGGAAGATATCGTAATTTCGGACGTGGGCGCTCATAAGATGTGGATTGCGCGACATTACCACTGCGATCGCCCCAACACCTGCATCATTTCAAACGGCTTTGCGGCAATGGGGATCGCGATCCCCGGTGCGATCGCGGCCAAATTAGTTTCGCCCGATCGCAAAGTCGTCGCGGCAACGGGTGACGGCGGCTTCATGATGAACTGTCAGGAACTCGAAACTGCTTTGCGCTGCAAAACGCCGTTTGTGACGCTGATTTTTAATGATGGCGGCTATGGTTTGATCGAGTGGAAACAGTTGAATCACTATGGCGAATCGGCCTTTGTCAAATTTGGCAATCCTGATTTTGTCAAGCTGGCGGAAAGCATGGGACTGAAGGGCTATCGCGTCGAGTCGAGTACGGATTTTGTGCCGATTTTGAAAGAAGCGCTGGCTCAAGATGTGCCCGCTGTAATCGATGTTCCGGTTGACTATCGCGAAAACATGAAGTTTAGCCAGCGATCGGGCGATCTAAGCTGTCCGCTCTAGTTTAGGCTGTTTGCTGTAATTCCAAGGTGCGATCGATTCTTTTATTAAAAGTTTTCCGAACTGTCCGGAGAACGATTCAAACACAAGAATCTCTAAAAAGGACTGTTCCGAATCGATCGCACTGATGGAACCTGCTGGCTCACAAACTGCTCAACTTGCCGCGCTGACGAATGAAATGTCAGCAGATGATGCGCTGCAAAAATTGATGGCGGGCAATCAGCGCTTTATCTATGAGCGATCGAAAAGTCCCAATCAAACTTTATCTCGGCTAGATGAAATCATGCGAGAACAAAAGCCGTTTGCAACGATTTTGGGCTGCTCCGATTCTCGCGTTCCGATCGAAGTAATTTTCGATCAGGGCTTAGGCGATCTCTTCGTGATTCGCGTCGCAGGCAACATTGTCACGCCCACAGAACTCGCCAGCGTTGAATATGGTGCATCGGTTCTCAAAACCAGAATTCTATTTGTTCTGGGACACAAAAACTGCGGAGCCGTCAGCGCTACTTTGAAAGGTGGAAACTTATTAGGACAGATGAATATGCTGATCGATTCGATTCAGCCTGCGGTCGATCGATCCACGCAGCAACCAGCGATCGCCTCGAAAATGCCGTCCGCGAAAACGTGTTTTGGCAGATGGAGCGGCTGAAGGAATCCTCGATCGTGTATGACTTGCTTCAACAGCAGCAAATTAAAATTGTCGGCGGCTATTTTGACTTGGAAACGGGAAAAGTTTCGATTTTGAATGTGACAACAGGGCAGCGATCGACCATTCAAGTCAATCATATTCATGCGTTTTAACTGCGATCGATTTTCTTATGCTTCCTTCTATTTATGCTCTACCTCAAAATCATCAATCTCGACACAGGCGAATTTCGCAACACCATTCTTTCACCAGAATCGAATCCGCAAAATGAATGCTTGATCGGTCGTAGTTCAACTTGCGATCTGATGCTCAATAGCCCGGATGTAAGCCGCTTTCATGCCAAAGTTACCTTTCAAAACCAGCGCTATCTGCTCAGCGATCTAGCCAGTACCGATGGCGTTCGCGTCAATAATCAAGAAGTGAAATTGAATGAAGATTGCACTTTACGAGAAGAAGACGCGATCTATGTTGGCAGCTTTATTCTGTGGATTGAAAAAATTGAAGCGGGTTTGGCATTAAAAAGACACGCCCCGCGAAATCATCCCAGATTTTGCGATGTGTGCGAATTGTGGAAGAAGCGATCGACACGAAAACTTTCAGTTTCTTGCTGGAGCCTGCGATTGTCTTTCCCTATCAGCCCGGTCAACTTTTACCAATATCTGTTCGATCGAAAATCAGAGCTATACCTATTTTTGCCCGATTTCGTCTTCGCCCACTCGTCCACTAATCGACGTGACGCTAAAGCAAACCTTCAATGCTGAGATTGGCGAAAGTCCGATTAATCTGCTGGCAAACTGGTTTTTTGAATCGATGCAGGTTGGCAGTGAACTAATTGATTTCAGCAAACCGATCGGCAGCTTTACCTGTTTTCCAAATCCCCCTCAAAAGATTCTATTTATCTCAGCCGGAACTGGCATTGCGTCGATCATGTCAATGCTGCGCTGGATTTATGATGCGGCGGCAGAGTGCGACGTGACGCTGCTGCACAGTACGCGATCACCCGACCACATTCCCTTTCGGCAAGACCTCGAATTAATGACGATGCGCCTGCCAAAATTTCGCCTCGTGATCACAACCACCCAGCCGCAATTTACTTCATCTTGGTTGGGATTAACCGGAAGAATTAGTGCAGATTTACTCGCAGCCGTTGTACCAGATTTGTGCGATCGCACTGCCTACGTTGCTGGTTCTTCCGATTTCGCGAAGTCAACCGAACAAATTCTCAAATCGCTTAATTTTCCACTGCAAAACTATTACGAGGAAACGTTTGAATCGCACAGTTTGATTTCGCAGTGGAGCGATCGTGGCGTCCCGGAACGGACTCGCGAAGCGTTTCCCGAAGGGCATCGCGCCTTCTAATTCCTGTCACAATCGATCGAAAAATAGCCAATTGTGCCCGGAGCGATCCCCCATCCGGTAGAATAGCCTTTCAGACTGGCTCAGAGGCTCTACATTTTCGCTGCCCATGAATCAACTTAATAGCGCGGTCACGCTGTTTTTTAGCCTGCTGGTGGAAGCCATGCCCTTTTTGCTGTTGGGCGTGTTTTTCTCCAGCCTGCTGCTGCTGTTTGTCGATGAGCGCTAAGATTATCGCCGCCATGCCGCGCCATCCGCTGCTTGCCGCCTTTGCCGGAAGCTTGATCGGCTTTTTGTTTCCTGTCTGCGAGTGCGGCAATGTTCCGGTTGCGCGGCGGCTAATCTTGCAGGGTGCGCCCAGTTCGATGGCGATCGGCTTCCTCCTCGCCGCGCCAACCGTCAATCCGATCGTCTTCTGGGCAACCTGGACGGCCTTTCGCGACCAGCCAGAAATGGTGTTTTTACGCATCGGCTTTTCGCTGTTCATCGCTACGATTATCGGCTGGGTGTTTAGCGCTCAAACGGATCTCAGGCCGCTGTTGCAGCCCTCGATCGCCCAGTCGCTCCCCGATCCGAACAAGCCGAATTTGCTGCAATCCGGTACGTTTTTGCTGGGATCAGGCCAGCCGATGCGCTTTGATGCCAACGTGATCGCGGCGACGGCGGAAAATCCAGTTTTGTCGAAACCGATCGGCGCAAGGTTGGAACTGATGTTCGACAATATGATCCAGGAATTGCGCGAACTGGGCGGCGTTCTCATTCTCGGCAGCGCGATCGCCGCGATCGTGCAGGTGGCCGCACCTCGCGAAGTAATCTTGAGCCTGGGACAAGGGGTGATTACGTCGATCGTCGCGATGATGGTGCTGGCGGCTGTCGTCTCGATTTGCTCAACGGTTGATGCATTTTTGCCCTCTCATTCGCCGCGACGTTTACGAGCGGGTCGCTGCTGGCCTTTCTCGTGTTTGGACCAATGATCGACCTGAAAAATATCGGCCTGTTGCTGACTGTCTTTTCGCGGACGGGCGATCGCCTACATCTTCGTCCTCGCCGCGCAGCTTACCTTTTTGTTGACCCTGCTGATTAATCTCTACGGTGGCTAATTCATCATGCTATGATGAGCTTGGCCTGGACTCATGCGATTACAACGCCCAAACCTTGTCAGGACCGGAAGGTAGCAGCAATACGGGATGCTTGTGATAGGCGTGAACTCCGGGCCGCTTTTTATGCGGGTGCGCTGCAACAATCCGCTGGGCAGTCAGGCGATCGTCTCCTAGGATGGGAGAAACATTGAAGAATTGGGGATGGTGCTTCACATGCCTGGTTTTGGAGATTTGGTGCAAAAAGCGTTTTACCTCGGCGTGGGCGCAGCCTCATATGCGGGCGAAAAGGCGGGCGGGGCGCTGAGCGAATTGCGATCGCAAGCGCAAAAGCTGGCCGATGAAATGGTCGCTCGCGGCGAAATGAATGCCGAAGAAGCCAAGCGCTTCGTGAATGACATGGTGAATCGCGCTCAGCAGCAGGCGAACGCCACGCCGCCAAAAAGCGAAGAAAAACCCGCACCCACTGAACCCCGCCGCATCGAAATTCTCTCTGACGACGAACCCACTTCGCAGTCTGACCCCACTGATGACCTCCGCAAGCAGGTCTCCAAGCTCCAAGAAGAACTTCGCCGTCTCCAAAACCCCTAACTCAATTCACGCTTATGGAAGGCTGGCAACAGGACTGGTGGAAAATGTTGGAAACCGTTGCAGAAGAACTTGAACGATTTGTTACGGACGTGGCGGAAGAGTTGGGATCAGCCACAGACGCGCTGATCGACTTTACGGAAGAAATGGCCGGACAGATTGAGCGATCGCTCACGCCGACGTTTGATGAAGCCGACGACAGGCTGGACGATTGGATCGATCCGCTGCTTGCCTTCCTTAACAGCATCGAAGCCACGATGGGCGAAGTGGTTTCCCCCGTCACGAACACGGTTGAACCGATGCTGAATCAGCATCCGGCCTGTGTTGGCTGTCGGCACTATCACGGCCAGAGCTATGGCGGCACAACGCTGGTCTGTGGAATGCATCCCTATGGCTGGGAAGATGAAAATGCCCGGACTGGGAATCAGCTTGGCCGCATTCGGAAAATTAAGCACCTTCGCAAATTGGGAAAGACTTCAGGTCGAATTGAGTGGGAGCTTTTTTAATGAAGCGATCGCACTCCTTTCAGATTGCCTAGAGAGCAAGGAGTTGATCGATCGCCCTTCACTGAATGCTTCTCCTGGAATTGTGGTGGAAACGCTAAGGTAGGCTTCTAGCCTGCGCGGGCAAGATGCCTGCCCTACGGCAAATTTCATTTTTCTAATCACCTCGAACCCAGGAGAGCCATTTGCAATAGAGCAGCTTGATTTCCCTACAACTTCTACATTGAGTTGTAATCAGTAATGGCTTGCTGATTTGCGGTGGTGAATCGCAGTTTTGCCTTCGAGTTTGAGAACCTGACCGCGATCGATCGTTGCATAAACAACCCAGTGATCGCCACATTCCATTCGCGTTTGCACACAGCATTCCACATAGGCCAAAGCGTCTTTCAAGATGGGCGAATGGTTGTCTGCCGTTTCGGTTTCAACATTGGCAAATCGATCTTCACCGGGCGCAAACGGCTTTAGAAAATGCTTCATTAAACCCAAATGTTTGCCTTCTTCCAGAATGTTGAGAACAAAGGCGTGACCGGGATACATCAGCGATTCGATCGCTCGTTCTTTGGCAATGGCGATCGTAATTCCAGGTGGCGTAAATGTGGCTTGAGACACCCAGGAAGCTAGCATTGCTCCGCTGACTTCGCCTGTTTAATTGTGGCGATGCATAAGGAACCGACAATCCGCCCGACCGCTTGTTCAAGACTCGTCGCAGACTGACGCGGAGCGCGAACTTTTTTCGCTTTTTTCAGAGCTTGAGCAAAATCAGTTCCAGCTTCTTCACAGGCTTTTAATGTTAGGTCAGTCGGCTTAAACTTGACGCGAATTGGATCGAAACCGAAGCGATATCCGGCATCTTTGAGTTTGTTTTCGAGCAGATCGATCGCCTCGCCGCTCCAGCCAAACGACCCGAACACGCCCGCAGGTTTATCCGTTGAAACGGACGACAGCAAAATTCCCAAAGCGGTTTGAATGGGCGTCGGTGCATGACCTCCCAAGGTGGGTGAACCGATGATGAAGCCGCTGCACTTTTCGACGATCGCCTGAATTTCGCTCGGCTCCGTCACTTCACAGTTGATCGATTCAACCCCAACTCCGGCCTTGGTGATGCCGCGAGCGATCGCCTGCGCCAAAGCGGTCGTATTCCCGTAAGCCGAGGCGTACAGGAGAGCGACAGTTTGGTCTTGCGATCGCTGCGC
>JAAUTJ010000227.1 GCA_012031475.1 Leptolyngbyaceae cyanobacterium SM1_3_5
GTATTTCCAGTTCTACAATCATCAGCGATTGCACCAAGCCCTCGATTATCGTCCGCCCGCGACCGTGCATTTCGGCAGTCGCTAAGGAGTGCAAAAAGTTACAGAGTCAATCTCAATGAGCCAGCGCAGCGTTCCACCTCAAAAAGTTCTGATTCCTGTCTTGACAACTGGGAGCACTTTAGTTCTCCACTACTCTTCGCTTTTACTATAGCGTCCTAACTCATTCTCGTAGTGCTATATCGCTCAGGAAAGTCCTCAAAAATCATCGGGCCTTTCCCACCGACGAGTCTGCCTTCAAAGTCGTTCATCTTGCCATTGACAACATTGCAAAAAAATGGACAACGCCGATTCCCAATTGGAAGCCTGCGCTCAATCGATTTGCGATCGAATTTGAAGGTTGGCTTCCTATTTGACACCTGTACTACTGACACAAAAAGATTGACATAACCTCCTTGGAAGAACCTCAACAGGGCGTGAATTGTTGAAGCGAGTTCTGCCATAAGATGCACCATACCTCGAATTTTTGACAAAGAATATTCACATCACTACAAGGCTCGGTTCCCAACTTCTGGAATCTTCAATGTCGATCGCCAATCCGGTTATAATCGCTGACTCCCGGCGGCGCAGATGACCATCACTGTGCAGCTCAAGCGATCGTTCCGTACAATCCTATTCTCCATCGTAAATTTGTTATTCACAGTCATCTTTTTCCGACGCACTTTGGGTGAATTGATGCTGTTCACACTGCCGGAACCTCAAGCAACTCTACTCACTCAGTCACACATGCGGCGATCGCTCTCACTAACATTAGGATTGCGTTCCAAGTAGTCACGAACGCGATCGCAACCTTTCAAGAGCAGTTCATCAAAATTTCCCACTGCCATAGTTCAGTTGAACCATCTCCGCTAGTGACTGCCAACACACTGTTATCAGAACTAAGACTGAGATTCTTAGCTGTGCCTGGAAATTCTATAATTTTTTCACCGTTTAAATTCCAGAAAACGATAGTAGATGTCGTAGCGGTAAGCAGAAATCTTCCATCAGAGCTAAGTTTAACCAAATTGAAAACATCACCAGCCTGCCGTCCTGGAATGATGTTGGTTGAACGTCCCAGAGAGTCTAACAAATAGATGTTTCCGGTGTAGGATATTTCTTGCCCTTGTGCAACCATGATTAGTTGTCCATCAGCTTGAAAACCAACACTTTCAAAGGGAAAAATCCAAGATCCTTTATGTTCTTCTAATAAGTTGCCTTGGGTATCCCATAAACGAATCAGAGAATTTTCTACTGATTGATTAGTAGCAGGGTCGTTGTCACCTCCATCTCCGATTGTGGCAATTCTCTCACCATCCTGACTCCAGATAACACTTGTGATATTGCCTGGATGTGCTGGAAATTCTTCTAAAAGCTTGCCTTGCAAATCTAACAAGCGAACGATACCATTTTCTCCCGTTGTGGCAAGTGTTCGACCATTGGGACTAAAACTAATACTTGTGGTTTTGGGAAGTCCTGCAAACTCCTTTACTGGATTTCCTTGCCAATCTAGCAAACGAACCGTACCTGCTGAATCGGTGGTCGCAAGCATTTGATGACTAAGGCTAAAACTAATACTTTCTATTCCAGCCTGAAGCAGCGTTGATTTGGACAAAGGCTGTTGTTCCAAATCCCATAAACGAATCGTATTGTCATCACCTAGAGTCACCAACTGTCTACCATCAGGGCTAAACGTGGAGTGCCTCACTCTGCCTTGAGGCAATTTTAATGTAGTCCAACCATCGTCACCTAACAACAAATCGACAGTGCCATCAACTCCCGTTGCAGCCAATTGCTTACCATCAAGGCTAAAAGTACCACCGCTACTGATTCTTTCTTGATTGTTAATGCTTTGTGGTTCGCCCCCTTCTAGAAAATTCCATAGAACAGCATTTTCCGACTCTTCTCCATAGAAAATCATTGCTCGTTTACCATCAGGGCTAAACCTAGCTTCCATAGGAGAGCCAACGATGTCGCCACATGCCAGGTCTTGCGTCTGTCCACCCGACCACTTAGACACCCTGAGACAACCTCCTGAGTTTATGGCAACTAACAATTCGTTGTTAGAACTAAAACCAATCCCAGCTACATTCCCAGATGCCTCGATTGGAATTTCCTCAAACGTATTGTCCCCTAAATTCCATATCCGTATAGATTGATTTTGTCCATTATTACTGGCTTCAACGATCGCAACTTTGCTGCCATCAGGACTAAAGCCAATGCGATCGATACACGTTTGCCATGACTCGTTAATCTGACACTTATATGCCGGAAATTCATTCAATTTTTCACCTTGCAAATTCCACAGGTGAACTGTTCCATCTTTGGTTGCAGTAGCAATTCTACTTCCATCAGAACTGACGCTGATGCCTCCGACAAACAGTCCCTCTTGCCCCTGCAACTCAGCTAGTTGCTTACCGTCGATGCCCCACAAGCGAACAATACCGTCATCGTTGGTAATAACACGTAACTGTCGATCGCCAGCAAAAAACATGCTAAACACCACACCGGGTGGTGCTTCCCAGCGATTGCTTTCTTTTGCACTGTAAACCATACTTCGCAGCGTTTGCTCTACTTGATTGTTTAGATCGTTAGCCGGAAAAAGGATCTGCTTAATACCTTTACCTGCTCGCAGGCTATCGACCAGAGCATTCAGTTGTTCATTGGTGCGAAAGTTTGCTTCAGCAGATGCCCTAGAAGCAGTTGTTTGACCGATTTGGGCGTTTCGCTGTCCAATCAATGCGGCGATCGTTAACCCACTCAATCCCACCATTACGCCGATCGCAATTCGCCATCGCCAGCTCGTGTTTTTGCGTCTCTGTAAAACACTTTTTTGGACGAAATCCGACTCTGCTTGGTTAAACCAACTGTTAGCGAATTGAAGCTGCTGATTCAAGACATCCAGGTAAGGATTTGTCGTCCAGAGAAACTGAGCTGATGTCTCTCGCGAACGTTCTTTTTGCTGCGATCGCTTCCATTTCCGAATCACTTGAACACTCGCCTTGCTCAACAGGCTTTCAGCAGCATAGAATCTACGATCGAACCAATCAATCACAGGTTCAGCTTTTGCCAAAACTCCCTCTGGCTGTTTCTTTGCGGCTATGTCCTTCCACTCTTCGGCTGCCGGAGTTAACCGTCGCTGTAAAATTAAGCTCTCTTCCTCCTCCTGTTTCCAGGTCAGCAGTTTTTGCCATCCGCGCACTAGGGCATCATGGGCAGGTTCCGCATACGGTTTTCCGTCAGGATCTTTTCCTTCTACGACCAAACGTGCTGCCGAAAAATGGCGAATCACTTCTTTCACCCGATCGTTTTGAGCAGGCGGATACTCAAATTCAGATAAAGGAACTTTGCGGCGAGCTAACTCACCTCCGCCCACTGCCACCATGCGTAGCATTACATTGCGGATCGTCTGCTCATAAGATGGGTCTTGTCGAACAAGTGCCTCATACTCCTGATCCGCCCGTTGGGTCAAACTCCGTGCCACGCCGCCCAGTTGTTTGTAATCTGCCTCTGTAATCGATCGATCGATGCGGTCTCCGCGATTTTCCGCGATTTTTTGCCGCCTCAAATATTTGAGATACAGCTCGCTCAAGGTGAATGACAACAGCGGCAAAGCTCCGGGCATTTCTGCTACTTCGTTAATCAACTGATCCACCAGCGGATTCTTTGGATCATCCGACTGGAAATACATCACCCGTTGCGATGCAGGTTCCTCGATCGCCTCCCGCAGCTCCGATCGCGTCATCGGTGGTATGACAAAGCGAGCCTGAGTCCAATGCTGCTTGAGAGCCGCATCCTGAAACTGAGGTTCAAAATCCGATCGCAAGGTCAGCACCAGCCGTAACTGTTCTGGGTAGGTACTTACAGCCTGCGCCAATCCCTGGATAAATTGCGCTCGTTCTTTGTCGTTTCGACAGAGCGTAATCAGTTCTTCAAACTGGTCGATCGCCAGCAGCAGTTTCATTCCCGGATGCTGTTGGCTCCAGGCTGCCATGTACTGCGTCAGCATCTCCACCTCTGACTCTGATCCGGGTGCAGGCATCAAAACAGCCGATCCCATTTCTCCAGCTAGCGTGTTGTTGAGCGCCTTAAACGGCGACTCTCCCGGACGCATGGGAGCCAGAATTTGCCACTGGTGATGGTCTGCCTTTGCATCTCGCTTTAGATCAGGAATCAGTCCGGCTTTGACCAGGCTGGACTTGCCACTACCCGAAGCTCCCAGCACGACCGATAAAGGCTGACGGCTGACAAACTCGCCTAATTTTTCTGTCAGCGCTTGCCGACCAAAAAACAAACTGCTCTGTTCTGCCTCAAACGACTGCAAACCGCGATAAGGATTTTTGGACTCATCCAAGGGTGGTGCAGGCGGCAGGTTCAAAACGTGCCCCGGTGACAGGAAGATGTATTCGCCCTTGTCATGCCTTTTCAGCGGCCAAATTCCAGGGGTTTGCCGCTGTCGGTTGCCCTCGGTAGCGGGTTCAACGCGATCGCGCAAATACAAATACAGTTCCGTTGCTGTAGTTACCCCATCTCCCGCAGGCTTACCATTCTTGGCAGGTGGATAGACATCGGCTTTCCCAGCTAGTGCATCCAGCAACGCCGCCGCGAAGGGAGAATGGTTGCCTGTTTGCCCGCGCTCCGAATTGACGGTCAGCGAATCCAGCGCTTTTTGGTCGGATGCAGCAGATGTAATGGTCTGCCAAGCCGGATCTTGAACAAAGCGATCGTAGCGTTCTTTGTGAATGACATCGGGTACGCTCAACAGATCGCGAGTACTCGACCAGCGAAACGCTCCAGCAAAACAGCAGTCCAGAATTCCCAGAAAATGGCGGCAAGGTAGTTCGCTCAGGGCAGCTTGCAGCTTGGGCATTGATAGGTAGCTGCTAATATCTCCCAGCTTGGCATCTTGAGGAATCAGGTATCCTTCCGGGCCTTCATCCCCATTCAGCGCAATCCCATGACCCGCAAAGTAAAACAGCAGGCGGCTATCGGCTTGAACGCGCTGGGGAAGCTCTTTGTCGAGGAGATGCTGCAATGCCTTCAGGCTGGCTTGCTGATCCACCAATTGCACGACCTGATAGCCATGATCGTCTTGCAGAATTCGAGCCAACTCCTGGACATCATTCACAGCCGTCTGGAGTGGTGCGATCCCACTGCCATACTGATTGATGCCAATCACAACCGCTAAATTATGGGAAAACTCAGACATGACGATCGCCCCTTTATTAAGTTATTGGTTATTGCTAAAAGCCTGAGTGACTGCCGCAGAGAGTGCCTGTAATCCTTCTGAATTGCTGAAGTAGACCAGATGATCGCAGCCAACTTCTTGAACTTGGGGAAGGGGCGATCGCCCCTCTGGAATTTGCTGAATGCTGTGGACTGTGGCTGCAATGTCGTTGATTTGCCCAAAGAATGGGAGCGCTACTGCATCGCTCCTCAGCTTCTGCATCAGTCGGATGAGCCGATTAGAATCGATCGCGGCTGGAATAATTGAAGTGTTGCCCGCCAGAATGGTGTACGGAATGTGCGGATCAGGGCTGGAGGCCAAAGATTTGAGAAACTCTGATCCGGGCTGCATCTGATCAAGCGTGATATCGATCGTTTCGATCGCGGCCACCAAACTTCCCAGCACTTTCACAGGCCAAGCAACGGTTGCCAGACTATTGAGTCCGATCGCCAGCGCCGCAGTGCCCCAAGCTTGCACCGTCGGCCAAGGTGAACCGCCATTTGGAGTTCCCAACATAATTAGATGGGTGGCGATCGCATTGCCGCCTTCGCGCTCAATCAACCAGCGTGAAATCAGTCCGCCCATTGAGTGCGCCACGATGTGAAGCATTTTGCCGTGATTGGCATCCAGTCCAACAGCGGCCAGTCGCTGCTTCAAGCTTCGTGCATGAGTTTCGATCGAGATATTCAGGCTTTCATAGTCAAAGGCGAGGATGAGGTCGTAGCGATCGCCAAGTGGTTGCTGCTGTCCATCGATCGTGATTTTGGCGCTTTGCAGACTGGGAACCATGCTTTCGGTGTCGCCAACGATGCCGTGAATGTAAAGCACAATTCGCCTCGCGTTGGCAACTTGTTCTTTGACCTTTGCTGGTTCTCGCTCATACTCCACCGCGCCATCCGATGTGACCGTAACTGCTGAAAGAATCGGGTAGGGAAATTCTAAACCCAGCTTTTCGCTCACCACTTTCTGAAAGAAGATCCGAATTGCCCCAGTGATGCTGCGCTCTCCTCGGCTGACGGCATCTGGCAATCGATCGAGCGTGATTTCGGTTTGATCGCCTTTTGTCTGTCCAACCCCCAACGGTAGAAAGAGCTCACCATCATGGGCGATCGCCAACACACGCTCTCCCTCGTCGAGTTTTGTATCGACCCGTAGCTGCAAGGGGTTTTGAGGCGTGACGGTGGCGATCGTGGCTGCATCCACCTGATTCAACTCCAAAGCGCTCAACCCTGGATCGCTGCCGCGACTGGTCGTGAACTGAAACGGCTGCATTGCGCTGGCTTCTTTCAGCAGGGGTGGAAAAATCAAACTGCCCAAATCTCGACTCGACTGCGTGACGGTTGTGAGTCTTGCCTGCGCCTTTAAGCCGGGATGAGGCTGTAGGGTCACGCCCGATCCTAAAGAGATGCCGCTGCCCGCGTTTGGAACAGTGACGGTTTCTAGCGGTCGCACGGTTGTCACAGCAACCTGACTGCTCACCCAGTCATCGCAAAGCTCCTCTTCCTCTGCAACTGCACTGAAAGCACGTGATTGAACTCGCAGCATCAGGCGGTTCAGCGTTCCTTGCCCGCGCTGAGCCGATCGTGCGCTACGGGAAACGGGTAATCTAGATCGCCTTGTTCAAGCAAAGTCGCGTCAAATTCAGCCGTACTGACAATTAGCTTGAGCAGGTCTTTGACTTCAGTGATTCCCTGCTCCCACAGTTCTTTGGGCACAGTCGAATAGATCGGCTTTCCTCCTAATGCCCAAGCTTCGTCTCCTGGACTGAGCCAAATTCCGCCGCCATCCAATAAACCTGCACTCACAGCGTAGCGATCGGTCAAATCAAGCAGGGCGCAGTAGAGCGGTTCAGGGCTGGTATTTTTGAGCCTGACCGTAAATGCAGGCGATTTCCACTTGCCCTGCTGCTGTTGATACTCCAGGCGAATTTCTCCCGCTTTTAGCTCTTGCCCATCTTGCAGAATCGACATCTGCACCGCATCAGCTTGAATGCGGCTGGTGGCAGGGCTGGAGAGTTCCACGATCGCTGACCAGCGGGCAATATGCTCCAATCGCTGAATCGCCCGTAGCGCAGTGGCAACGGTGGTAGCCCTGAATCTGAGCAACGAGGGGGCGATCGTCA
>JAAUTJ010000228.1 GCA_012031475.1 Leptolyngbyaceae cyanobacterium SM1_3_5
GGCGGCGGGCTGATAGAGGCGCGTCACGTTGGGCTGCAATTGAAATGGGGATCAGACAGGATGCTGTTTGATTTGGGCGGGATCATCGCAGCGAATTTGTAGCTGGGCGATCGCCTGCTGACCTTCGGGCAACTGTCCGACATACAGATTTGCCAGCACGACGCGAGGCGCATCCACCATCAGATCGCCTAATCGAACTGCGATCTGATTGTTTCCTGAATCAGCGGCAGTTCGATCGTGTCCGGCACGACTTGGGCGATCGGCTTGAGTTCCGCGAGTCTCACTCCGGGCGACAGGCTCAGCAGCAAATGCGCGTTCGTCAGCCCAACCGACTGAATGCGGCTAAACAGGCGGCTAAATTCGTTGACGGCTTCTTCGGGCTGCTGAATGTAGGAGAGCGATCCGCCTCCGGCATCCGCGATCTTTTCGAGGATGTCTTGATTCCAGTTGTTGCCAAATCCCAAGGTGTTCAGTGTCAGATTATATCCGGCGGCAAGCTGAGCGAACTTGAGGCAGCGATCGTTATCTCCATGCTCGTTCTCGCCATCCGTCAGCAAAAACGCCTGCGAGATCGTGTCTTTTTTGGACTTCGCCAGTTCCTCAATGCCGAGCCGCATTCCTTCATCGATCGCCGTGCCGCCGCTGGCCTTGAGCCGATTGATTTCGACTTTGACGCTGGCCGGATTTTCAATCACCTGATTGTGTACAAGAACTTTGGCCTGATGGTCAAAAACCACGATCGACAGGCGATCGCCCGGAGACAAGCGATCGACAATTTGCAGCGCCGCCTGCTTGACCGTCTCAAGCGATCGCCCGTGCATTGAGCCGCTATGGTCGAGAATTAAGCACAAATTCAGGGGAGCCGATCGCCCGACCGATTCCGCTAGCGCCGAGATCGAGATGGCTAGCTGTCGCTGACTGTTTGGCTGCGATGCATCCAGATTGACATCGTTAAGCGCCGCTTGCAGACCCACTCGCATATCAAGGCTCCTAGACAACAGAGAGATCGAATAGCTTCATCGTTAGGGCGATCGATTCCGTAAACCTTCGCTTGCTTTTAGGATCGCGTGTCGATCGAGTTTCGTCTAGGGGCTGTTGGGTGAGTTGCTGAGTGAGAGCTTAATCTAGCGCGGCAAGCGCGACCTTCACCGCTTTACATACTCCGCGCCAATCTCGATCGGATAAATGACCGATCGAAATCAAATTGGTCGATCGCGGTAGCGTCACAATGAAGCTGCGAAATACAGAAGCCACTCGCAAACCTGCCGCCGACCAATCAAGCAGTACATAATCAGTTGCTCCCAGCGCAGTAGTCTGACTGGTAATCAGTCCAATCATGATATCGGGACGAGTTGCATGATAGATGTCAGATGAAAGAACGACAGCAGGACGACGCTTAATGCCAGTAACACCGGGAAAATCAACAGTAATTAAATCACCTGCACTCAGCGTCACTCAACAATCTCCACCTCTTCAGAAAAAACTGTAGCTGCATACTGTAAGGAAAAGTTCATCAAATCAGTTTGATCCTGCTGAATCCATAAATCATTTTGTTCAAAAAGCGTCACATTATTTTCAACCAAGCTATTCAAAATTAACGTTGCCAAACGCAGCCGCTCAGCCAGCGTCAAGGTTTGAATAATTTCGTTGTATACCTCTTGAGCCGTGTTTGGCATATTGACTTCTCCTGTGGATGAACTGGAGTCCCAAGCTGACGGTTATCCGTAACGACGATCGCCCCGATGACAGGCTCGATCGATCTGTGACTCACGTTACTATGGTAGAAACTTTTGCTTCTTTACTCGGCACTGTGACGATATGGGTTCTATTAAAGCTGTGCAATCGCAATATTTTGGAGATGCAGCGTACCGGACGCCGCCGCCTGACCTGCCCTCATTGCTGTTAAAGGAGCGGATTATCTACCTGGCGCGCCACTGGTGTCATCCGACGACATGAAGCGGCAAATGGGGCTGGATGTCACCAAGCTGATCATCGCCCAACTGCTTTACCTCCAGTTTGACGACCCCGACAAGCCAATTTTCTTTTACATCAACTCGACCGGAACCTCGTGGTATACCGGGGACGCGATCGGCTACGAAACCGAAGCGTTCGCCATCTGCGACACGATGAGCTACATCAAGCCGCCCGTTCATACAATCTGCATTGGGCAGGCGATGGGCACAGCCGCGATGATTCTCTCGGCAGGCAGTAAAGGTTTTCGAGCGAGCCTGCCTCACGCCACGATCGTCCTCAACCAGTCGCGCACAGGCATGGGTCAGGCGCAGGCGACCGATGTGCAGATTCGGGCGAAAGAAGTGCTGGCAAACAAAGCCGCCATTCTCGACATTCTTTCGCGCAACACGGGACAGCCCGCCGAAAAGATTTCACAAGACACCGATCGCACCATGTACCTGACGCCCCAACAGGCGAAAGAATATGGCTTGATCGATCGCGTCTTGGAAAGCGCCAAAGAACTGCCCCTCCCCGTCCCCGCCTTGACTTAAGGCCGATCCCCGACACCCGACACCCGACATCCTATGACTGTTGACGGTACTCTGCGCGTTCCCTACAATCTGCCTGGAACCCAACAATGGCAGTGGGTGAACATCTTCACTCGCCTGAGTCAAGAGCGAATCATCTTCTTGAATCAGCCGCTCACTGATGGTGTGGCGAATTCGATCGTTTCGGCCATGCTGTATCTGGAATCCGACGATTCATCCAAGCCAATTTTGCTGTACATCAACTCGATCGGCGATCCTGTCCTAACGGGCATGGCCTCAGTTGCGGCAGGAGCAGTTTCGATTTTGGCAGGCTTGGCGATCTATGACACGATGCAGCACATCAAATCGCCCGTTCACACGATCTGCCTCGGTCAGGCGGTCGGGATGTCGGCGATGCTGCTTTCGGCAGGCAAAAAGGCAGCCGCCTCAGTTTGCCTCATGCTTCGATCGTGCTTGACCATCCCAAGATGGGCAGTCGGGGACAGGCGACTGACATTCAGGTGATGTCCAAAGAAGTGCTGTCCAAGAAAGACCTAATCTTGGAAATTTTGTCAGAAACGACCGGGCAGTCCGTCGATAAAATCCGCCAAGACACCAACCGCACCTTGTACATGACGCCCGATCAGGCGCAAGAATATGGCCTGATCGATCGCGTCCTCACCAATTCCAAACTGCCCGAACCTTCACTCGCACTCACCTAAACCCCCAAAACCTATGCCAATTGGAGAACCGAGCGTTCCTTACCGCCTCCCTGGTGGAACCTACGAACAGTGGATTCGCATCTACGAACGACTGTTTCGCGAACGGATTATTTTCCTGTTTGAAGAAGTCGATGACGGCATCGCCAATGCGATCGTCGCCTATATGCTCTATCTCGACTCGGAAGATCCCAGCAAGCCGATCTATCTGTACATCAATTCTCCGGGCGGCTCGATTACCGCAGGCATGGCGATCTACGACACGATGCAGCACATCAAGTCGGAAGTTGTGACGATCTGTGTCGGACTCGCCGCCTCGATGGGCGCATTCCTGCTCGGTGCAGGCACAAAAAGGCAAACGCCTCGCCCTGCCTCATGCCCGGATCATGATTCACCAGCCCCTCGGCGGCACACGCGGACAGGCGACCGACATTGACATCGAAGCGCGAGAAATTCTGCGCGTCCGCCGCGAATTGAACAAGCTGATGGGTCAGCACAGCGGCCAAACCGTTGAGCAGATCCAGAAAGATACCGATCGCGATAACTTCATGTCGGCGGAAGAAGCCAAAGCTTATGGGCTGATCGATCGCGTGATCGAAAACTCGTTCAGCTAGGCGAGATGCCAAATCCATCTTCTTAATGGCAGAATTTTAAGTAATTCTGCCTTTTTCTGAATGAACCTTGCTGACTGCTATCGCCTGTTGGGACTCCGCACCGGAGCATCGTACGAGGAGATTAAGGCTTCCTACCGACGGTTGGCGCGGCAGTATCATCCTGACGTGAATCCCGGTCAGCAGGCCGAAGAGAAATTTATTCAAAT
The DNA here is from genome assembly GCA_012031475.1 of Leptolyngbyaceae cyanobacterium SM1_3_5. GTDB lineage: Bacteria > Cyanobacteriota > Cyanobacteriia > Elainellales > Elainellaceae > JAAUTJ01. The sequence continues at coordinate 4,020 of JAAUTJ010000228.1, forward strand.
CACCGAAGCTTACAAGTATCTGCTCGGTGTCGTGCAGCCGCCCGAAGGCACAACGAGCCAGAGTCCATCGCGATCGTCCACGCCGCCGCCGCCGCCGGCCAAGGTGCGCGTGACGCGCAAGCCGCCGCCTGTTGAGATTAACCGCGATCTATCCCAAACCGATCGCCAACTCAAGCAAGGCTCCTACGAACAGCTTCAGGAATTCCTCAAGACGCAGCGGTTCCCCAGGGCGATTGCTCTAGTCGAAGGTCTCGCCCAGCGGATGCCCAACGATCAAGAAGTCCGGCAGTGGCAGGCGATTACCTATCAGCGCTTCGGCCACTACCTCGCCATGACCAATCAGGCAGAAAAAGCGAGAGTGTATCTGAAGAAAGCCCTGCGAACCGACCCGCACAACAAAGCGCTCTGGTATGAGGTCGATCGCGATTTTCGCCGGATCGAGGAAATCCTTTAGCGAGGAAATCAGAGCAAGGAAATCAATTTCCTCGCTCAAAGCTGAAGTTTGTTCAAACAAACTAAATTACACGCTTAACCCGTTTCAACGGGTTTGAGCTTTCAGCCGGAAATTGATTTCACGGCGATCACGGCTACTGCAACTGGTCGATCTTGTTGTTTGCCTGCTGCAACAGCGTTTGGGCTTCAGCGTAAGCCGTTGTTCCAGGCTGGATTCTGCTGAGCGAATCGACAATTCCTTGAAGTTGGCCTCTGGTGCGATTCAGGTCAGCGATGCTGGTGCGATCGGACGTTGTGGCAAGCAGCGATCGAGTCTGATCTTGTGCTAGTGACAGGGCGCGAACCGCATCCGCCTCGGCCTGCCGCCGGACTTGAATTTCACCCAGATTGCTTTGATAGTCGGCCATCCGCTTTTGCGCTTCGGTGTAGCCAACCACGTCGCTTTCAGGAACTTGTCCCAGCCGATCGATCGCCCTTTGCCAAAGGCTTCGATCGATCGCCACTCGGCCTCAGTATGCGGCGGATTTTGGCTTTGCTTTGCTGCCTGCCATGCAAACGCCTGAGCCGCCTGAATTTGCGAGGCGGTTGAAGCCGTGCTTGCTGCGTCTCCAACTGCCGCTTGCCAATCGCGTCGGCCTGCGTTCAGTTCTTGCTGCGCGGTGCGGCCTGCCAAGGTTTGCTGTGGGACTTGTCCAAGCTGATCAAGTGCGGATTGCCAAGTGGCAGCGGCAGTTTGGCGATCGACCAGCGCGGTTGCCTGCTGATATTGCGCTTTTGCTGCGGCGATCGCCTGCTGAGCTTGAGTCAAGTCGTTTTGCGCGTTTTGCTCTTGAAACAGCTTGGCTTGCAGTCCCGCCACTTTTTCCCTTGAGGCATTGAAGCGGGTTCGCGTTAAGTAGCTGTCGTACCACCAGTAGCGACCATCGAAGCTCCAGTCCACCAGATTAATCGGTAGCTTGTCGAGATGGGCTTGCGCCTCCTGAACTTTTTGCGATCCCAGTTCCAGATCAGCCGGACTAGTGGGGCGATCGATTAGCTGTTCGGCCTGTTCGGTCAGCGCGATCGCTTGTCGGTAGCTGTTGTCCATGCTCATGTAGCTGGGCAGCAACAAAATCGGGGCGTTGTCGGCGATCGGACGGCGAATCGGCGCGTAAGGCAAATTCACCACGTAGATTGCTCCGGCTGGAATGCCAATGAGTAAGGCGATCCCCGTCAGTTTGCGGAGGAAGCGGCGGGGGCGGGGCGTCGATCGCGCATACAGCGGCGTGGCTTTTGCTGCGGCTTGCGCTTGCGCCTGCATTTCGCGCTCTAGCTCAGTCACCGTCTTGGGGCGAGATGGCTGCGGTGGTTGCGGTTGGACGGGTGCAGCAAGGCCAGCATTCTGTTGACGCTGCTGGAACGGTGAAGCCAAACGTGACCAAAGTGACATGGCAGGAGGAAAATGACTGGTTCGATCGTGCCCAGAAGCACTAAACTTCTCTCAATTATGCGTCCGGCAACTTGTATTGATCCACAATTCGCTTGGCATAATCCGGCACATGAGCATCGAGTTTTTCAGGGTAGTTCCGCTTGACGTAGAGATAGTTGCGCGTGAAGTGCGAATCGATCGAAAACCGCGCATATTCCAACCCTTCGGACCGATTTTGTCGATTACCACGCCATCAACTTCGCTGCCCACATTGGCAAGGTCACACCCTTGTCGTAGGCAGGAATGCTCTGTTGTACGGCGTTGTGGCGATCGCCTGCGACATCACTGGCTGGGTTTCCAAATAATCTCCCACCAGATCGAGCATGGCTTGTCCACGATCGTTTCTCACCACAATCCACTGCCAGCCAAAGGGCGCACCCATGTAGCCCACCACCAGATCGGCGAGGGAGTTGACGTAATCAAAACAGCTCATGCAGGAGGGGGCAAATACATCCTTGAGTTGGTTGGTTTTCAAGCCAAAGAAGGGAACCGTTTCCTCGGAACCGTCGCTGTGCTTGAAATGAACCCGATAATCCTGCATGAATTCGTAATGGACTACTGTGTCGGGCGATCGACTGGTGGTTTCTAGAACTTTTGCAATCCAGCGCGGGTGACGTTATCGACGCAGGGGGTTCCCAGTACATACAATTGCTCCAATCCCAAGGATTTCTCTACGGCTCGCAGGGCTTGAATTTGGCAACCGACACCAATCACAAGCAGCCGTTTCATCCCCGATCGCTCCACCTGTTCCAACACCGAGAGGTTGGGGGAAAGCGTCGGTTTATTCACCCGTGCCGCTAGGATTTCTGCCGGGGTGCGGGCAATCACGGGCAGCGGTTGGAAGCGATCCTCCTCGGTGTTTTGCACACACGATCACTCCTTCCACTAAGCCGCGATTCAGCATCTCAATGGCGATCGTGCTGACGATCCCTGTCCACTGTGCCCCTTCGATCGGCTCTGTACGGCGGGCTGCCATCATGGAATCGTGAACACCAAAATAGACATCATCCGGTTGATCTAATTGGCGCGATCGCCCGTGGGTTTGCTCCTCTAACTCCGCCACCTGTTGATTGAGGAAGGCGCAGGCGTCTTTGACGTAGTGGATGTAGTGGGTGTCGCACAGTCCGCACTCGCTACACAGTTCCTTGGCAGGGCGGCGGCTACCGGGTTTAAGGGCTTTGGCTTTTTGATGGGGTTGAATGGCAGTCATAATCACTGAACAGGATCTCTTCTCAACTTTACAATGGACGAGGAGCCTGTGAAGTCAGAGTGCAGAAGACGTAACGCAATGGCACGAACCCCCAGCTTAAAATTCGATCGCGGCACCTTGATCCTGCATCCGCCGCCCAAAGGAAAGGCGTGGTTGGATTTTGCCCACATGGGACGATCGCATCGAAAAATTCCGCATTCCCGCCATCCACTACCGTCCCTTAGT
>JAAUTJ010000229.1 GCA_012031475.1 Leptolyngbyaceae cyanobacterium SM1_3_5
GGACAGCGAAGCTTTGAACTTGAAGCGCCGTACTTTCTACTCGATCGATGCAGCACAAAGTAGAGCCGTTGAAGTCGCACATGGCGCGATCTAACTTTTTGCCAAGCGGCGATCGCCAAACAACTCCAGCCAATCATGAAGGCCAAACCGCCGATCGCGCGATCGCTCCCAGCCACTTCACCCCGCCTAGGCTCAAAGCGTACAAGCTGCCGCAAAACAGCGTAACTCCCACCAGAAATGCAAAGGCGGAAGCCGTCAGAAACGGCTGCGATCCGCTGCGGGCAAGACTGGCAACCAGCAAAATCGCCAGCGCGTGATACATCTGGTAGCGGGCGGCAGTTTTCAAAAAATTTGCAGCGATCGATCGCTCAATTCCCGTCAGGGCATGAGTGACCAAATGCTCCGGCTGCAACGGAAGTTCCCCGTGACATACTCCCGACGCTGATGCTACGCATACAGCGCGGGCTTCTCAGTGACCCCTGGTATCCCATCGGGCGTTGCCTGAGCTTTATTGACGGGATGACCCACCGCCAAATATTTGATATTGATGGCTGCGTTATGGTCGCGATCCAATTCCAATCCACAGTGAGGGCAAGAGTGCCATCTATCTTGAATGGTTTTAGGAACCTTTTGACCACAGCCAGAGCAATTCTGAGTCGTACCGCCTGGGTTCACTGCAATCGTCATCAGTCCGGCTCTTTCAGCCTTGATTGATAAGATTTGCAGGAATTGACCCCATCCAGCATCATGAGTAGACTTTGCCATTCGAGTTCTGGCAATGCCTTTAATATTGAGCGCTTCGTGCCCAATATTCTTTCCCTTGCTGAGCAGCTTTTTAGCTGTTTTGCAGTGAAAGTCTTTGCGCTGATTTGCAACCTTAAGATGCAGTCTGGAGACGCGCCTAATTGCTTTTTTTCGACGGTTAGAACCCTTCTTTTTCCGAGAGAGAGAACGCCCCGCCCGCTTCAAGTGTTTCTCGGCCTTGCGGTAGTGCTGAGGGATTGCGACTTCTTCAGCTTCGTCTGTCATCAGAAACGACTTCAGCCCCATGTCGATGCCGATGGTGTTATCGATTGCGGGGGTATCAGGTGTTAGGGCTGGTACGGAAGCATCTTCTAGGCTTAAGATCACATACCAGCCATCCGCTTTTTGGGTGATGGTCGCCGTCTTGATCTTGAAGCCGTCAGGAATGGGGCGATGCAGAATCAGCTTGAGCTTGCCAAAACTGGGCAGCTTGATGAACTTCCCGTTGATGCAGTCTTGCTTTACCTGGGGAAAGGTAAAGCTACGATATCGACCCTTACCCTTAAAGCGGGGTTTGCCGCTGCGCTTGCCACTGCTGTCTCCTTTGAGCCATCTGTCGAACGTTTTCTTCACCCGCTCAATACAGTTTTGAAGCACTTGAGAGTGAATGTCTTGATAGGCGGGAAATAGCCGCTTAGAGTTCACCAGATCCCGCTTCTGAGAATAGAAGTCGGGTTGCTCTTTAGGCGGCGGCGAAGCTTTGTGAACGATCGAGCAGGCATTGATATCACAGCGGTTGTCTTCCCACCAGTTGAACCGCTCAGCCAGCCGATAGTTGTACTGCCGACGCAACAATTCTAGCCATTCGCTCATTTGAGCAATTTGGCTAGAAGTTGGACGTAAGCGGTACTGGTAAGCGGTTCTCATGTTCTTATTATAATCACTGTGCCAAAAAATAGGTACACTGACAGAGAAACGCGATAAAATCTTGATGAAGACTGACTTTGTTTCAAGTGGTAGATCTGTGTCTGACCTGAAAGCTCACCTCGTTTTGACAACCAAGTATCGCCGGAAGGTGCTGACGGGTGAAATGATTTCTCGCTTAGGCGAAATCATGGGCGACTTATGCGAGAAATGGAATTGCAAGCTAGTTGAATTTAGCGGTGAAGACAATCACATTCATCTGCTGTTTCAATACTTGCCTCAGATGGAGCTACCAAAATTCATTGGCAATCTTAAATCTGTTACTAGCCGCAGAGTCCGATCTGAGTTTGCTGCTGAAGTTGATCGGGTCTACTGGAAAAACGTGCTTTGGAATGAGTCGTATTTCATTGCATCTTGTGGAGGAGTAACCGTCTCAGTCCTTCGCAAATACATTGAGGAGCAAGACACTCCTGACTAGCTCGATGATTTACTGCTTCTTCGTTTCACTCAGTCGCCACCTTATATCCCGACGCTGACCTGAGTACAGGTACAGCGCGGGGCTTACGGTGAGGAGCTAAGATGGCGGCGATCGTGATTAGAATTTTGATTGAGCATGACGTGAAAGCATCCTTTTTCTTCAGAGTATGAGATGACAAGCGGATTGGCCGATCGGGTCTCGTGAAAACACGCCCTACTTCCGGATCGGAAATCTGCTTTCCAGTAGAGGGAAATGAGCGATCGCCTACACTAGGATGTCGAATGTTTCCGGCTGTCCAACAGTTCCAGTTAGACAAAGCCCAGCTAGACGAAGCACTGTAAACCTTTGTTGAAAAAGGTGAACCGCCAAGCATGTCGATCGACCTTTGCCGTAAATTAAAATACGTTAAGAAATTGCTCCACCTCCCATAAATTTCCAGCCAAAAGAGTCTAAGTCGAAAGATTCCGAGTCAAAACTGCGCTCCCTTCCGGTCTAGCGTCATCAGTTTTGTAACCTTCGCGCAGTCCATCAGCGCTTGTGCCGCCTTTTGCTTTGATCCCCGCTATTTGATCCCCACTGTTTGCTCCCCGCTGCGGGTCACACCCCAGACCTGTCGAGAAATTTTCTGATCCCCGCTGCGGTTTGCCTCAATTCACACATCGAGCTTTCTTCATGACTTCTTTTGATCTCGAATCTGTCCGATCGATCGATCCTGCCAATCTTGATCCCCAATCGACCGCCACAGGCGTTCACGTCACGATTCACGGACATTTCTATCAGCCGCCCCGCGAAAATCCGTACCTTGATGCGATCGAACGTCAGCCCAGCGCCCAGCCATTTCACGATTGGAACGAGCGGATTCACTCGGAATGCTATCGCCCGAATGCGTTTGCTCGCGTCCTCAACGATCGCGGCGAGATCGTGGGGATCGTCAACAACTACGAATATCTCAGCTTCAACATCGGTCCCACGCTGATGAGTTGGATCGAGCGGCACGACCTGGAGGTCTATCAGCGCATTCTCGAAGCCGATCGCCGCAGTTGCGAACGGCTGAACGGTCACGGCAAACGCGATCGCGCAGGTCTACAATCACATCATCCTGCCCTTGGCAAACAATCGCGACAAACTGACGCAGATTCGCTGGGGCAAGCAAGACTTCCGCACCCGATTTGGCCGTGATCCCGAAGGCATGTGGCTGGCGGAAACGGCGATCGATCGCGCCACGATCGAAGCCTTAATTCAGGAAGAAATCCGCTTCATTATCCTCGCCCCCTCACAGGCGCAGCGCTGCCGACCCTTGCCGAACAACGAAGATCCCGATCCGCAATGGCTCGAAGTCGGCGGCAACCAGATCGATCCCGTCCGGCCATATCGCTGCTTTTCGGCCAATCGCGATCGCTACATCGACATTTTCTTTTACGACGGCCCCATTTCTCGCGACATGGGCTTCAACGACGTGCTGAGCAGTTCCCAGCATTTTGCCGGACGGCTGGCGCAGGCAGTACGCGGGGATCAGCCGACGCAGTTGATTTCAGTCGCGACGGATGGCGAAACATTTGGGCATCACAAAGGCGGCACGGAAAAAGCCTTGGCCTATGCCTTTACGCGGGAATTTTCCGATCGCGGCTGGACGGTGACGAACTATGCCCACTACCTGAGCCAAAATCCGCCGACCTGGGAAGTTGAACTCAAAGCCCGTCACTGCCTGGAGTTGTTCGCACGGGGTCGATCGCTGGCAGGACGACTGCGGCTGCGGTGGCGGCGGCTTGTGGAATCAGCAGTGGCGCAGGCCGCTCCGCGATGCGCTCAACTGGCTGCGGGATCAGCTTGCAAAAGTGTTTGAAGAAACGGGATCAAAGCTGTTTCACCATCCCTGGAAAGCGCGAGACGAATACATTCAGGTGATCGGGGATCGATCGATCGCCAACCTCACCCGCTTCTTTGCCGTCCACCAGTCCCACCGCCTCACCAATGCCGAAAAGGTAGACGCGCTACGCCTGCTGGAAATGCAGCGGCACACTCTGCTGATGTTCACAAGCTGCGGCTGGTTTTTTGATGAAGTGTCCAGGCCGGAAGGAACACAGATTTTGCGCTATGCGGCGCGGGCGATCGAACTGGCCGGAGATGTGGCTGGCGTACAGCTTGAGAAAGCCTTTGTGAAGCGCTTAGCCATGATCCCCAGCAACGTCGATCTGTTTCGCAACGGCGCAGAAGTCTATCGCCAACTGGTCAAACCCGCGCAAATCAGCCTGGAACAAGTCGCCGCCCACTACGCGATTAGCTCGCTGTTTACGCCCTACGCCCCCGAACAGCGCATCTACTGCTACACCACGCAGCAGTCCGACTATCAGATGCGCCGGATGGGATCGCTGACTTTGGCGATCGCGCAACTGCAACTCACCTCAGAGATTACGCGAGAATCGGTCAACTTCACGGTTGCCGTGCTGCATCTGGGCGGCTGGGATTTCCACTGCTGCATTCAGCCGTTTACGGGACGGCGAACCTACAGCCAAATTCGCGACGCGCTGTTTGAAGCGCTCCAAAAGGCCAGCGCTGCCCAAACAATTCTGGCGATGAATCGCCACTTCGGGGATCAGTCCTTCAGCCTGCAAGACTTGTTTGCCGAAGAGCGTCACCGGATCATGCGCCTGCTCAGTCAGGAAACTCTGACTCGCCTCGACCAGCTTTACACGCAGGTTTATCGCGACAACTACGGCGTTTTGATGGCCTTTCATCGCGACGAAGTGGAAGCCCCGAAAGAATTGCAGGTTGCCGCCGAAATTGCGCTCGGCCATCGCGCCACTCTTGCCGTGCAAGCGATCGATCGCGAAACCAGCGACTTTCCCTTCACCAAGCCGCAACTCTGCCAAAGCTATCTGGCCGAACTGCAAGCGATCGCAACCGAAGCCGATCAGCTACGCTGCTCACTCCAGCTTCCTGAACTGCGGCAGACCCTAGAACGAGTCGTGCTGCGATCGCTCCACCACTGCCTCAGCGATCCCGCGATCGTCCCCTGGCTCGAACAACTGCTTGAAACCAGCCGTCAGCTTCATCAGCCGCTCGCCCTCGATCGCGCCCAAGAAGCCTACCTGCAAGCTTTGCATCGCCAAATTCTCCCCGCGATCGCCTCCGGCCAAATCGAGGCACAAGCGTTTTTGCGGCTGGGCGATCGGCTGGCGATCGACGGGCGGGGCGGGTTTACTGCGTTCTCAGATTGAGGTTGCGAATATACGTACTCGGATTTTGCGCCACCCAGCCCAGGCTGGAATTCGCTCGCACCTCAAAGTGCAGCGAAGTGGCGCTCGTACCGATTCGATCGCCCGCTTGGACAGTTTGCCCGACCCGGACAGCGATCGATTCCAGCCGCGCATATCGAGTTTGCAGTCCTTGGGCGTGGTTGATCACAACCAGATTTGCGCCGTTTTGTGATCCGGCAAAGGCGATCGTGCCGCTGCCCGTTGCCAGCACGGGCGTTCCCGGTTGTGCCGCCAGTTCCACGCCGCTGTGAACACGACTGTCCGTTGCGGGTGAAACCTGCCAGCCGTATGCCTGCAAGATTGTCGCTTCGCTTGGCAGCGGATAGCCCGTCAGCACTCCGGTCGGCTGGGCGGCAGTTGCGCCCGTTGGCGACCAGTTGACACCAGGAACAAACACCACACGCGGCTGGGGCTGACAGCCGTTAATCTCAAACAGCACGTCGGCTCGAACCCCGTATCGCGCTGCCACATCTCGCCAAGTTTGACCCGCAGGCACTTCGACGCGAATGCCATTGTAGGGCGGGATCACGATTTCTGTCCCAACAGGCGGCAACCCGTTTTGCAAGGTGGGATTGAAGCCGATGATCGTGGCGGGGATCACGCTGTAGCGCTGCGCGATCGCGGCCAGCGTTTCCCCCGCTGCAATCCGGTGTCGAGTCAGGCGAGAGAGAGCCGGAGCCGGACACAGCGATTGCGCGATCGCAGGTGGAACGATAGCCGCGATTGCAGCCGCGATCGCGCCCCAAACGAGCAGACTCAATAAAACGCGATGTCGTCGCACCGTTACACCTCTTGCCCAAAATCACTTTCTGCTGTAATCTTGGCAAAAATTTGGGCGATCGACCGCTGGCTGCTGGCTCCAGCAAGTTTGAAAGCTTGAAAACAGTTCCTAGCGATCGGCATCAATCGATCGGCCTGCCAGCAATTCCAGCAGCGTATCAAAGCGAAAATCATCCACCAGCAGCCGCAGGCGCATCGCAATCTCCTGATGCTCTCCGGCAATTTGGCGAATCAGTTGATAGCACTGCTGCGTATCGAGCCGCGATGCGCTCTGCTGAAACGACTTTCGCCAAATCGTCGGCAAAACCGCCAAATCGCTCGATCGCAGCGGAATTCGCTCGCGCTGTGGTGGGGCGGGCGCATCGCGATAGACATAGCATACATCCAGGTAGGCCGCGATCGTTTTGAGCAGATCCTCCATCTGAAACGGCTTGCTGATGCAGTCCTCACAGCCCACCGCCTGCATTTGCTGCCACTGCTCTCGAAACGCGCTGGCCGTCAGCGCAATCACAACCGGAGCAGGCACGATCGCCTTGATTTGCCGCGTCGCTTCATAGCCATCCACGTTCGGCATCTGCATATCCATCAAAATCAGATCCGGCTGCCACTGCCGCGCCAGATCGATCGCCCCGGTTCCGTCTTCGGCTTCGCGCACGTCAAACCCCACCTGAGTCAAAAGCTGCACAACGATCGATCGATTTGCAGGATGGTCTTCGGCCACGAGAATTTTGGGCGATCGCTGGTTGGGCGCGAGTCGCGCAATTTGCGGCTGCGGCTGCGGCTGCGGCTGTGGCAGATCCACAGCGACCACCTGAACCGGAAGCGTAAAATCAAACGTGGTTCCCTGAGCGATCGTGCTGTGAACGCGAATATCGCCGCCCATCAGTCGAATAAATTTGCGGCTAATTGCCAGCCCCAATCCGGTTCCCTGCTGCGATCGCCGCCCTGACTCGGTTTGCACAAACAAATCAAACAGCGTTTCCAGTTCGGCGGGGTGAATGCCGGGGCCAGTGTCGGAGACGGCAAAGTGCAGGATGAGGGGCGTTGGGGGTTGGGGGTCGGCGGTGAGGGACAAGCGATCGCGTCCGGGCTGGTCATTCGGTACTGGCTGTTCGCTGACTATCCGATCGCGTAGCGCAGAGGGAACGGACTC
>JAAUTJ010000230.1 GCA_012031475.1 Leptolyngbyaceae cyanobacterium SM1_3_5
GTTCACCTGACCGGAAACGGCCCCTGCTCCTGTGCCTGATGGTGCGCCTGCATAATCGCATCGATCGCAGCTTGCGGCATTGCCCCTTGTCCGCCGTAGTTGAAGTAGGCTTTGTTTGTCAGCGCGGGAAACTGCTGACGATGGGCGGCGAGTGAGGAAGGCGGGGCGATCGTCATGATGGAGGTAAGGCGAAACTGATTGAAATTGTATCAATCTCAGTTTGAAGTGCTTCAATCGGACATGGAACTGATGGGGATCGATCGATGCTGAAAACGGGACTGATGGGATTGGCTTTTGCCGGACTGGTAGCCGATGCAGCTTGGGCACAGTTTGCACCTGAACCCCTGCGAACCGTGCCGATCGCGATCGTCTCCACCACGCGACCCGCCAGCATTCGCACCATTCGCGAAGTCAGCGGCTATCCACAGCGGTTCAGCTACACCGTCGGCAGCGGTGCGCTGATTGTGAATGCGGCCAATCAGGTGACGGGCTACTATTTTTCAATCAGCGATCTTGAAGCCAGAGCCGCCTACACTTACGGCTTGTTTAGCAGCCGCAATCAGGGTTCGCTGACAAGCTGTGAAGGCGCAAGAAGCCTCACCCAGCGCGAAACCGCAGGCGAACTGCTGCTCGATCTGGGCGGAACCGCACCGCTAACGGCTTCGACTCGCGGCGTTGCGTTTGTTGGCTCAATCGATCGCCCGATTTCGCTGCCTGAACCGATTCCGCTTGACTCGATCGGCTATCTCTACATTCAGCCCGCACCCGATGCCACCCTCAACTCCAGCGAATTTTGTGCAAACATTCGTCTCAATCCGGGCGGATATGCACGTTAGCGTTCAAAAGTGAACAATCTTTGTCAGAATTTAAGCAAGTTCGCTGTTTGCAGCAACTCGACAGTCGGTTACTCACTTGTTCCCTTTCGCATCCTGATCGAATGTGGCTGACTGATGAACTGTTTTTTAATTTTCAGCGCTGTCGTCGTCGGGCGTTTCTCGATCGCTTCGGAGACGAAACGCAGCGCGACCCGCCGAGCGACTATGTGCTGAAGCTGCGGCAAGACAGCCTCGCCCATCGGCGCACCGTTTTGTCTGACGCGATCGTGCAGTCGCAGCCCGTCTACCCCAGAGGAGACTGGAACGCGGGGGCAGCAGCCACGCTTGACCTGATGCGGCAGGGAGTCGATCGGATCACAAAGGGCGTTCTGCTGCTGGCGATCGATGGCGGCATCACCCTGGTAAGCTGCCCGGATGTCTTGGTGCGTCAGCCGGGAGACTCGGTTTTGGGTGACTGGCACTATGCCCCGATCGACATTCGGCTGGGCAAACGTCCGAAGCTCGACTATCAGTTCACGGTTGCCTTCCACACGTTCGTTTTGGCTGGAGTTCAACGCACCTGGTCAAAAGCTTGGCTGATTTTGCGACAGCGCGGCAAATATCAGGTGAATCTTGCGGAAATGCTGCCGCGCATGGAAGACGCGCTGCAAGCCTGCATTGAACTGCTGCAAACCCAAACAGAACCCGAAGTTTTCATCGCCAACAACCGCTGCGATCTCTGTCCTTGGTTCGGTCACTGCTACGACATTGCCCAACAGCAAAATCATTTGTCTCTGCTTCCCGGTGTGACACCGAGCCGCTATGTGCAGCTTCGGGCGATCGAACTCCTGAGCGTGGAGGCTTTGGCGATCGCTCGTCCCAAACAGCTTGAATCGCTGCCGGGATTCGGAATCCACGTGGCCGATCGACTCATCCGTCAAGCCCAATCGCAACTGCAAAACCGCGCCCTGCCGATCTACACGTCTCCCTCGCACACGCTGCTGACCGAAATTGAACTGCCGACCGCGCCGATCGAACTTTACTACGACATCGAATCCGCACCGGATCACAATTTGGCTTATCTGCATGGCGTTTTGGTGGTCGATCGGATTGCCCAAACCGAAACCTTTCATGCGCTTTGGGCCGATGATGCCGAGGCGGAAGCGATCGTTTGGCAGCAGTTTCTCGCGCTCACCGCTCAGTATGCCGACGCGCCGATCTTCCACTTTTGCCCGTATGAAGTGCAAACCGTGCAGCAGCTCGCCGCCGCTTTTGGCACACCCAATCGCCAAATTAAACCGCTGCTCGATCGCTTTGTCGATCTGCATGAGCGAATTACGCGCGTTGCCACGCTGCCCGTCGAAAGCTACGCGCTTAAGCCGATCGCTCGCTGGCTGAATTTCGATTGGCGCGATGCGGATGCCAGCGGTGCCCAGTCGATCTACTGGTACGCCCAGTGGCGATCGACGGGTGATCCGGTTTTCCTCAACGCCATCTTGCGCTACAACGAAGACGACTGCCGCGCCACCCACCACGTCAAAGACTGGCTCGTCCAGTTTGCCCGCCCAGAACTCTCGCAAATCTCCTGAGCCGACTTCTGAACCGCCTGCATCAATTAATTTTTGTTTTTGAAAAGCGGCTTCGCTTTCGCTTGTGATGCTGCTTTATGCTTCATCTGCTTGCGACGGAGCGGCTGATTTTGCTCGATCGTCACAGCGCCAGACACAATTCGCGGAAGCGATCGCCCCGCTGCTCAAAGCTTTGAAACTGGTCAAAACTGGCACAAGCCGGAGAAAGCAGAACGACTTTTGCCGGATTTTGCTTGGCAAGTTCGGCGGCTCTGGGAACGGCATTTTCTAGCGTTTCCGCTTTTTCATAAGTTGAATAGCCGATTTGAGTGAGCCGATCGCCAAACGCATCCGCCGCACTGCCAATCAGCAAAACCGCTGCCGCCTTTTCCTGAATTTTCGCCAGCCAAGCGCGATCGTCTCCCGCCTTGGCTTCGCCGCCCGCAATCAAAACAACGGGAGCCGCCACTGCCGCCAGTCCGACCTCAGCCGCATCGTAGTTCGTCGCCTTGCTGTCGTTGATGAACTCCACGCCGTCCCGGACGCAAATGCGCTCCAGTCGATGCGGCACACCCGGAAAGGAAGCGATCGCCAGTGCGATCGCGCCATTCTCAATTCCGGCCAGCTTTGCCGTTGCCACTGCCATCAGCAAGTTTTGCTGGTTATGCGCCCCGACCATTTTCAGCGCATCGGCAGGCAAAATCTTGTCATCGTCAAACCAGACCCAGCCCGATTCAATGTACGCACCGCGATCGCCCACCAGCTTTGCTTTTCCCTGAACGCTCGTCCAGCAAGCATTCGGGCAGCGATCGCCCAACGCCTCACGCAAATAGGGATCGTCACCGTTCAGCACCATTTCATCCGACTGATCCAACAGCTTCGCCTTAATTGCAAAGTAGTTTTCGATCGTGTAGTGGCGGCTGAGATGATCGGGCGTGAAGGTCGTCCACACGCCAATGCACGGCTTGAGCGTTGACGAGGATTCAATTTGGTAGCTGCTGATTTCAGCAATGATCCAGTCGGGCGATCGGGTGTCGGGTGTCGGGTGTCGAGCGGCATTTGTGCCAGCGATGTCGGCGGTTTCCTGAATCCCGAACCCCTGATCCCGAATCCCTGAAGCCAACGCAACTTCACAGGCGGCGTAGCCAATATTGCCGCAGGCGGGCGCGTTGAAGCCTGCTGCTTGAAAGATGGCGGCGATCAAAGCGGTGGTTGTGGTTTTGCCATTTGTTCCCGTGATGCCGACCCAGGGAATTTCGCAGAGCGATCGCCATGCCAGTTCCATTTCACCGATTGTTTCGATGTTGCGATCGCGGGCTTCCACCAAGGCAGGCAAATCCCAAGGGACACCCGGACTCACCACAATTTGCTGAAAGTCAGCGGCGGGCGTGAAGCTGTGGCCGAGCAGAACGGTGATGCCTTCGGATTCGAGCATTTGCTGGATGGGAACCAAATTGGGGGAGGCGTTGCGATCGCTCACCGCCACGTCCCAACCTTGGCGCTTCAGCAGTCGCGCTGCGGCGATTCCCGATTTTCCCAACCCCACCACGCAAGCATTCGGCATCATTTCAGATCACGCAACCCTTAACGAAGTCATCATCTTACCGCGCTAGCATGGTCAACATTCGCGGAAAGGCGATCGCTCGATCGACAAGCCCACGCTGCAATTTCCTCGCCTCTTCACAGTTTTTCCGATCGCATCCTGTCACCTCACAAAGCAGGCTGTCACTATGCCCAAGCGAACTTATGCTTTACCTCCCGATGGGCGCAGGCAACTGGAAATTACCTGGCAGCAAAATTACAGGCTGTTGGGCATTCGGCTGAATGGAAAATGGATAGGCACAATCAACGATTTGCGATCGCTGCAAGGCCAGCAAAAAACCTTTTACTTACAGGACGGATCGAGGATAACCATTCAAAAAAACCTTTTAGAAAGCGGTTTTTCTGTCTTGTTCAATGAAACATTTGTTTTCTCATGCTCAACTTCCGGCGTATCTTCTGCTGCCCATTCAGATGGAGGGTTTGCACTTTCCACGCTAGTCCTGATTGTGATTACTGTAGTTCATGTGTCGCTAAGCAAATACGGTTTTCAGGATGTTTGGATGTGGGAGGTTGCTGGTTCATTTCTGCCTTTGTTGATGTCTGTATTTGACGGCGAGAATTTACCAGCGGTTGCAAATATTCTGCTCTTTCTGAGCTTCGTTTATTTTGTTCTGACAATCGGAGTTTGGCGGCGATCCGAAACAGCACTTGCGATCGCCGTCATTCTATTCTCTTTCGATACCGTTTGGCTAATGATCTCTACTTTCACAACAAACGGAAGTGAACCAAGCATGTTGAGCATATTCACTTTGCTATGTCGAATCTGGCTTACAGGTTTGCTTGCTACTGGTCTAGCAAAGCCTGAGCAGTCAAACGCAAATACTCTAGCAATCAATCCAATTCGCTTGTTTTCATCCATTTCTCGAATTATTTTGATCCTTGTTTTGTTGCCGATTGCATTACTTTTCGATCCATTTAGTGTATTGTGGGGCTTATTTCTTAAAAATCGAAAAGAATGAAACCAATCTTGCGATTGCAACAATGGTTTCAATACTTTGCAATCAAGGAAATCTCGCCCTCACGTTATAGTTGCGAGCATATTCAATCAAGCTGATAATTCGCATTGGCGATCGCGCCGTTTATCACTTTGGGGCACGGAGTCTGACAAAAAGCAAATGATGCAGGGAGTTGTGGATTCAAGCTGTGAAGCAACGCTTTCACACATTGTTGTAAACACAAATAGCGTTGGAAACACAAATCAGCAAAGACAGGTGATTAATGCTGTAATTGATACAGGATTTAACGGCTTCCTCACCTTGCCATCTACCGTGATTACTGCGGTGAATTTGCCCTGGAATGCTTCTGATATCGTCACTTTGGGGGACGGTAGCGAGACGACTTTTGATTGATTCGGTTCAATTCCCGGCATTGACGAAACGGCAAGATCAGCGATCGAAACGGGAATGTCAAGAATTTTTCTGGCAATGCGGTGGGATTTGCGATCGACGCAGATTTCCGAAGCGATCGCTCAAACGATATGCACTTCTACCGCTGCGGAATGCTGAATAATCGAAGGGGCGACCGGATAGGCCAGCCCAAAAACCGTTTAGTTTTTGTGAAGCTTGAGAGAATTTTTTGCGGTTTGTTTCGGCAGATCGATCGCCATGAGCAAAAATCTAAGATGAACAGATTTGCGCTTTCAGCATCTGTATCGTCAAACTAGAGCAGATACACGGCTGCCTGAAAACCCCAAAAGAACGTGAGGAAATTATAAGAATGACAGAACGCAAGCGGGCGCTGATTACCGGAATTACAGGGCAAGATGGTTCGTATTTGAGTGAGCTTTTGCTGGAGAAAGGTTACGAGGTACACGGCATCATTCGCCGCACCTCAACCTTCAATACCGATCGCATCGACCACATCTACACCGATCCACATGATGAACAGACGCGCCTGTTTCTGCACTATGGCGACCTGACCGACGGCACGACTTTACGCCGCATCCTCGAAGACGTGAAGCCGATCGAAATTTACAATCTCGGCGCTCAGTCGCACGTCCGCGTCAGCTTCGACTCGCCGGAATATACGGTTGACGCTGTTGGCATGGGCACGTTGCGCCTGCTGGAAGCAATTCGTGACTATCAGCAGCGGACGGGAATCGAAGTGCGGTTTTATCAGGCCGGATCGTCCGAGATGTACGGCAAAGTGCAGCAGGTTCCGCAAGCCGAAGAGACGCCGTTCTATCCGCGATCGCCCTACGCCTGCGCCAAAGTCTACGCTCACTGGCAAACCGTCAACTACCGCGAATCCTACGATCTGTTCGCCTGCAACGGCATTTTGTTTAACCACGAATCGCCCCGACGCGGCGAAACGTTTGTGACGCGCAAGATTTCTCGCGCCGTCGCTCGCATCGTGGCCGGACAGCAGAAAAAGCTCTACATGGGCAACTTGGACTCGAAGCGCGACTGGGGCTATGCCAAAGACTACGTCCGCGCCATGTGGCTGATGTTGCAGCAAGACCAGCCGGACGATTACGTGGTCGCAACGGGCGAAACCTATTCGGTCAAGGAATTCCTCGAAATTGCCTTTCGCCATGTAAATCTTGACTGGCAAGATTTCATCGAGTTTGACCCGCGCTATCTGCGTCCGGCAGAAGTCGATTTGCTGATTGGCGACCCGACCAAGGCGAAGCAAAAACTCGGCTGGGAGCCATCGATCAGTTTTGAGCAACTGGTGACGATGATGGTGGAGGCCGACCTGAAGGGCTTGGGCTTGATTCCGCTCAACGGCCACACGCCGCAGATCATCAGCGATCAGGCCACGATTCGCCAGTTGCCGATCGGCTAGATCGAGTACCCCCAAATCAATCTCCTGAAAGAGCGATCGCCTCCCGTAGACGATCGCTCTTTCGCTGGTTATTCGACGCGCTCGATCGGAATGCGCTTGGTCAACAGCCGCATGAACTCACCGGGATTCGGGGTCGGTAGAAGCCGACTCCACTCACTGAAATGTGCGATTCCCGCTTGGTGCAGCCGATGCACGAAGATGTTCACCACCGTGCGCGACCCCACTGCGAGGACGCGCAGCACTTCTGGGTCATCCACAGCAGGCAAAAAGTCGGCTCTCGGTGGCCGCGCATGATTGGCGATCAAGGCTTCAACGCTGGGATTTGGCAAACTGATGAACGGCAATTCTTCTGAAGTTTCTTCATCATCGATCGCTTCCTCATCCGTGCATTCATCCGGCATGAACTCATCGAGTTTATGCTCATCCGACATGATTGTTTCTCCTATTTTTGTGCATGGGAAAAGGCAGAGAATCCGCCGGACAAAGGCCGGATTCTCTGCACCACACCTCATACACGAAGCCGCCCAC
>JAAUTJ010000231.1 GCA_012031475.1 Leptolyngbyaceae cyanobacterium SM1_3_5
CGAGTGCTGGGATATCCATAAAGGGATAGAGTGCGCCAGCCCATGCCTCGTATGGGATATTTTGTTCATCCAGTAGCGTCAGGGCGGCGGCCATCGTAGAACCACTCACGGCACCAAACAATCCCCCGGTTGCGATCGCATCTACGGTCTTGACCTTCGGCAGCTTCGCCAACGTGAAGCGTGCGATGAAGACAACTAGAATTCCTACTGTTACAGAAAAAGCTGCGGGCAAAACCATCTCCGCTAGGTTGGAATTGCGGATCTCAATGCCACCACTCAGACCAATTCTGGCGAGCAGCATGAAGACGATGATCTGGCAAACTGCCTCTGGAATGACCAATTGGCTACCGAAAGCGGCAATGACCATACCCGCAATCAAAAAACTGAGCGTTGGCGACTGCAACTGCTTAACGAAGTCCATCAAGAAAAAGGACAAAAACTCCACGAATGCCTCCTTGTGCCTCCTCTCAATGAGGAGTATTGCGGTAAATGAACTAAAGAGTTTGAGAGAGAGGGAGTAAGAGTGAAGCGATTCACCCCTACAGATGAACGAGAACCTGGAGATCGAGCTTACGGTCATTCACCCGATCGGTTTAAAGGTCAACGTTGCGGTATCGCTAAACAGGGCAGCAAAAAAGCCCCACAAACTGCTCTACGGAATTCACCGAGGACTCTATCCCAGAGGCAAGGCCAAAGGCCACCAGGGATAATGAGACAACGGCAGCCTTGACACCGCCAAAGATATCGCCCCGGAGGTGATTAAACCGGTGAGATTGGTGATTGCCATCATTGAAGTAATGAACGGTAAATCAAACTATCTAGAAGTGACCCATTTCTACAGATAAGGATCTCACAGAAAGGATCAACTAATAGATAGAAATTGGCTGGAGGATGGAATTTAGAACTCGCGATCGCTCTCAAAAAAATCTTGACAACAAACTGCCAAGAAGGATCGATGAGCAACCTCAAGCTCCGCAAAACCAAATCGCAATAGTTAAATTACTTCGATGTTTTTAACTGTACGCTACTTCGGGTAGTAATACTTATTGAGTAGTCAAGGAAAAAGTTTTTGTCTACATAGAAATTCT
The DNA here is from genome assembly GCA_012031475.1 of Leptolyngbyaceae cyanobacterium SM1_3_5. GTDB lineage: Bacteria > Cyanobacteriota > Cyanobacteriia > Elainellales > Elainellaceae > JAAUTJ01. The sequence continues at coordinate 1,089 of JAAUTJ010000231.1, forward strand.
TCTATGGTTTTTAGATCGCTGGCACCACGACGCCAGTGGTCGGGGGCAGCAGCCCAACAAATCGTTGCAGCGCCGGAATAAAGGTTACTGTCAGGAATCATGAGCCACTAGCCGCCGCTAAACTTAGTCGTTAGACTGCTTCGTTCTTGAGTTGGGTCGCAGTTTAAAGGCTATGAGATACTATCAAGATCTTCCTAAGGCGATCGGGAGTCAACCTAGGCAAGCAGTTCTGTATTCTCTCTTGAATGCGAAAAGGCTTTGTGGTTAGGGAAACGCTGACGATATCCTCCGGGGAGCGCTTCGCGATCGTCGTTTTATTTTTGACCTTCATCTCGATCGCTGCCGAAGAAGCAGCTAGAGAATGAGGGCGATCGATCGAATTGTGGCGTGATGCTGTTTGCATCTCAAATTTGGCTAATTGGCATCCGATCGCCCCCTAGCCGATCGCCTCTGACTTCAAATCCCGCTCCATTAAGGCTTCCAGCGCGGCTTTTGGCGTGATTTCGCCGTTCAGCAGCCGATAGACCTGGTAGGAAACGGGAATCGGAATGCCTTGGCGATCGGCCAGCTTCACCAGCACGTTCGTTGTGTTCACGCCTTCGGCTGTGCCTTGCAGATCGGTGAGAATTTTGGAGAGCGATCGCCCCTGCGCCAAGCCAAACCCAACCTGATAGTTGCGGCTAAGTGAACTGTTGCAGGTCGCCAACAGATCGCCCAAGCCCGACAGCCCAAAAACGTTTCAGGCTTCGCGCCCAAATGCGTCCCAATCCGAATGATTTCGGCCAGAGCGCGAGTAATCAGCGCAGCTTTGGCGTTTGTTCCCAACTGCAAGCCATCGCAGACGCCAGACGCGATCGCGATCACGTTCTTCAATGTGCCGCCCAATTCTGTTCCCAAAGGATCGCTGTTGGTGTAAACGCGGAAGCGATCGGAAGCAAAGACGCGCTGAACGGTGGTGGCAGCTTCCGCATTCGTACTCGCAACCACTGTCGCGGCGGGCAATCCCTGCTGAATTTCCTGCGACAAATTGGGGCCAGAGAGGACGGCGATCGCGTGATGGGGAAATGCCTGCCGCCAGATTTGCGTCGGGGTCAGCGTCGTGGCGGCATCAAGTCCTTTTGTCGCGCTCACTAGAATGGCGCGATTGCTCAGCGGCAACGCTTGCAGGCAGGCAACCACTTCGGGCAAGCCTTTCATCGAAATTGCCGACACGATCACGTCTGCCTGCTCGATCGCCTCCGCCAAGGTCAATTCTCCCCGTCGCGACCATACTCGGACGGTGTGACCAATCTGCGCGGCTTGTGCGGCAAGGACTGATCCCCACGCGCCCGCCCCCAAAACCGTGACGGTGAGGGGTTTAGCCAAGATCGATCGCGCTTTCAACAATTTGAGCAATCACAATCGCAGCAGACTGACTGATCGGAGCGGGCAGCATTTCGCCACGAAAATCGAGGAACTGTACGACGATCAGATAGGCAATTCCAAGCAGCAGAGCGATCGCGCCCGTGACAACCGCAACGATTTTTGAGCGATCCATAATCACGTCTCAATTCTTAACCTGTTCTTGCTTTACATTGACATAAAACTCGGCAAAATCGGGAATAACTCAAGCGTAAGGTCGGCATAGTGACATGGATACCGCTCAATCCTCCTCTTCAGCAGCTTTATCGGTGTTCGATCGATCGATCGTCGTGCAAACGCACAACCTGCAAAAGCAATATCGCACCGGGATTTTGGCTCAATCAAACCGTCACGCCGCTGAAAAGCTGTACGCTGCAAGTTCGGCCAGGGCGAAACGTTCGGACTGTTGGGACCCAACGGAGCCGGAAAAACGACGCTGCTGAAATTGCTGCTCGGCATCATTCGTCCGACATCGGGAGACGCGCTGCTGCTGGGCAAACCTGTGGGCGCGGGCTTCGCCTCCTCCGGGCGCACCATCCGCCAGCGCGTCGGCTATCTGCCCGAAAACGCCTACTTTTACGACTATTTGACCGGATGGGAATTTTTGCAGTACACAGCCGGACTGTTTCAGATTCCGGCTGATGTTGCCCAACGCCGTATTGCTGAACTACTTGATCTGGTTGGCCTCGCGCAGTCTGCCGCCCGCAAAAAGCAGCTACGTCGCTACTCGAAAGGAATGTCTTGCAGCGCATCGGCATGGCGCAAGCATTAATTAACGATCCCGAAGTTGTCTTTCTCGATGAACCAATGTCCGGCCTTGATCCGCTTGGTCGCTATCAGATTCGCGAAATTATTTTGTCTCTCAAATCGCAGGGCAAAACCGTTTTTTTTAACAGTCATGTGCTGTCGGATGTTGAGCAAATTTGCGATCGCGTTGCCATTCTTGCCCTTGGTGAACTGCTGTGTGTCGGCTCCATTTCAGAATTATTAGGATCGGCTGATTTATATCAGGTGAAAGTACGCGGCGGCAGTGCGGATGTCTTGCGGCAGTGGGTTCCCGATTTGCAGCTTGAAGACGGCTATTGGCGCGGTCACTTGAAAGGCGATCCGCAAGATTTTCTTGCCACTTTGCGCTTCATGAACGCTCAGCTTGAAGCGATGAATTTGTCCCGCCCGACGCTCGAAGAATTTTTCGTTCAGCAGTTACGGCAGCGAGGAATTACTGCAAGTCAATAGGTGAAGAAATTAAGAAACTACAGAAGTTCAATTCTTAAAATACCACCCTCAATTGTGCCTACTTGCACTCTATATCCGTAGAGTAGCGCCATTCCGATCGAAGTTACAGAATATGAGCGGTAGCAGCGGTTAAAAAAGTTCAAGCGTCATCCAAGCGTCATTGTTTAGTCAAGAATTGTCAGATCAGCGCTTCAGCTTTTGAAGTTAGCAAAGATCGATCGCAAATTAAAGCAAAATCGGTGTGAAGATTCAGCCTAACGCTGATTTCGGCTGGGGTTGACTCGATCGCCTCTACAAGAACTCAACATGTCTGCACCAGCCGTGAGCGGAACTCTAACAAATTGACCTGAACTGTTTGGAGTAACTAAACCAAATCCGCGTCAAGAATCAACTCCTATCTCCACAGGTTGAGGCAGAATCTATCTCCAGAGAGTCTGAGCAGCAAAAGCAATTCTGGTAGATTTGGTTCACAAATGAATTTATATAGGAGCAAGTCAATGGTACCCGAAATGGACGATCAAACCCAATCGTTTGACGCTCAGCAAATGGTTGAAGAGATTCAAGAAGGCGGGCAAAAAGCACCTTCTGTTGATCTCGATGCCGACTATGAAGCTGCTAAGTCTTTTAGCGTTAGTGAAATCGATGCGACTGAAGAAGGCGCAAAAGCGGCTGAAGCTGCAACTTCCAGTCAGTTTGAAGTGTCGCAACCGCAAAGTGCCCCGACCGAAGCGCAGGCTACAGGCAACCCAGATGACTATCTGGACATGGCAAAGGAAGTTAATCCGAATCTGTAATTTTTGAAATTAAACTTCTCAGTGAATCGTCTAAGAGGATCAACGCGATCCTCTTTTTTATTTCTATTCAGCAAGTCGGTCTGCTAGAAGTTTCATCCATCAATGGTAGCGATCGCGCTCTGCCCCAAAGATAGAGTTATTCTGCGATGATATTTTCTAACTTTTGTAAAAGAGCTTGAAAAGAGTAGCTTTTCTGCTTCTTGTTTTGTTCAATAGCAATCGAATTTTTCATAGAAGTTCATGACATATACAACCGACGACATCACCAAACAGGCGCTCGATCGCTTCCAGCAGTTCGACGTAGACACCCAGCTTGCCCTCCTGTGGTATGGCTATCTCGACATCAAAGACGAGCTTTCTCCGGGCACTCAGACCGCAGAGGAGCCAGCCCGCGCCATCTACGATCAAATCAAGAATCACTCGCCCGAAGAACAGCTACAGGCTCAGCGCGATATCATCAATCGTGCCGATTCACAGTCCAGCAAAGCCTACACTGCCCTCAGTTCCAGCGGCAAGCTCTATCTGTGGCTGCTGTTGGCGCAAGGCATGGAAGAAGGCTCAGTGATTCAAGTTCCCGAAAGCTATGAACTGCCGCAAGAAACCAATGAATTTGTCGAAATGATCAAAGGGTTAGATCTTTGAGCAGCGGCTCAACTTTTCGCGTAGTGCCGTTGTGGAAATGGGCGCAAAGTAGTCGATTTTTGACAGTGGTTTTTGACAGTGGTTGAATGGTTTGATTAAGATTCGGCTGGCTTGCAATCGCAGGCCAGCTTCTTTGTTTTTGTGGCAGAATTTTTGCGGCGAAATCGATCGCCATTCAGATGCTATGTTTGCTCCAGAATTAATCAAAAGCGATCGATCTCAACGGCAATTGATATCCTAGGAATCTGTTTCACTTGATTTTTGCGTGACGCCATCGGCTCGACAACAAGCATTTCTCGCCCTGCGATCGATTACCTATCAAGACGCATTTGCCGACATTGCGCTCGATCGCGTCTTGCGATCGACCCAGATGGAGCGGCTCGATCGCAGCTTCACGACCGAACTGGTTTATGGCTGTACGCGCCGCCGCCAAACGCTTGACGCGCTAATTGACCAGTTTGCAACCAAATCGGCAGCCCAGCAGCCGCCCGATTTGCGAATTATTTTGCATTTAGGACTGTATCAGCTTCGCTATCTCAGTCAGGTTCCGCCCAGTGCAGCCGTGACAACGACGGTTGATTTGGCAAAGCAAAATCGGTTGGGAGCGCTGTCCGGCTTTGTGAATGGTGTGCTGCGGCAGTATTTGCGGCAGGCGGCAGCGGGCGATCCTTTGCAGTTGCCCGATCAGCCGATCGATCGACTGGCGATTCAGTACAGCTATCCCGACTGGCTGACGAGGCTGTGGGTCGATCAGTTTGGGCTGGAGGTAGCCGAGTCGCTGTGCGACTGGTTCAATCAAGCCCCGTCGATCGATTTGCGCGTCAATCCGCTGGCGACCTCGATCGAGCAGTTGGAGGCGGAATTCGAGGCGGCCAGAGTGCGAACCGCCCGTTTGCCGCATCTGCCGCAGGCGTTGCGCTTGCAGGCGCGGACGGGCGCAATCGATGCCCTGCCCGGATTTGCTCAGGGCTGGTGGACGGTGCAGGATGCCAGCGCTCAACTGGTCGGACATCTGCTCGATCCGCAGCCGGGAGAAGTCGTAATCGATGCGTGTGCGGCTCCGGGCGGCAAAACGACGCATCTGGCCGAACTGATGCAGGATCAAGGCAAGATTTGGGCGATCGATCGCGCCGCCTCGCGCCTGAAAAAAGTCCAGCAAAACGCCGATCGCCTCAATCTGCATTCGATCGAAACCGTGACCGCAGACAGTCGCGACCTGCCGCAGTTTCACGGCACTGCCGATCGCGTCTTGCTGGATGCGCCCTGCTCCGGGTTGGGAACGCTGCACCGCCACGCCGATGCTCGCTGGCGACAAACGCTGACTCGATCGCCCAGCTGACTCAACTGCAAGCGGAACTTTTGAATCAAGCGGCCACCTGGGTAAAACCGGGCGGAACGTTGGTTTACGCGACCTGCACACTGAATGAGCAGGAAAATGAAGCGATCGTGCAGCAGTTTCTCAGCCAGCATCCCGACTGGAAAATATCGCCGCCCGCCTCAGAATTTGCAACGATATTTACAATGGTAGAAGGCTGGCTCAAAATTCGTCCCGACCAGCAGCAGATGGACGGCTTTTTTTATGGCGAAGCTGCAATTGCAGTGAAGACAAACGGAAAAGCCCTGCTCGATCGCCAAGCAAGGCTTGCTGCTGAAGAAATTTGCAACTACTCGATCGGCTTACCGACTCCCGGCGTTTCTTCCTTTTGCACTTCGGGCACAATGTCGGGACGCTCTTTATTTTCCCAACCGGGGGGACGCTTCGAGTTGTACCAGGCGATCGAGCCAATGCTCACGGCGGCAATAAAGCCAACCACGTAAACCAGCGTGAACGAAATCGGAAAATGCGGCTCTGCGGCCACCCCAACATCCATTAGCAGCATCGCGAAATTGCTCCTTGTGCGAAAAAACTTACTCTAAACTATAGGGTCAGTTTGGCTCAGAATCTTCCCAAATCCTATATAAAGTTCAAAGAGAGCATCTTCCACCTTGTCTGGGTGGAGAGCAGCTAGGAGAGGGCTAGTTTATGACTGACCTTTGAATAGATGTACTGTTGGTACACATGTTAATACAAGCTGATGGTTTTTTTAATCTGTTGAGGAAGTTTGTTTTTGCAGAAGTCCAATATTCTTTGATG
>JAAUTJ010000232.1 GCA_012031475.1 Leptolyngbyaceae cyanobacterium SM1_3_5
TTTTAACTGTTTAGCTAAAGCGGCTGCGGGCGAGTCAAACTGCGGCTGAGCTTCGGGTTGGTGATACTGTTGCAAAATTTGCTGCTCATACCACTCCAAACCTCGATCTAAATCCGCAAAAATGTGACAGTAGGGGTCATTTTTCTCGATGCAGTCTCCCTGCTCAAGTCGCTGCATCGCCTCAGCAGACAAGTTCGTGTAGAGCAGATGGACTTGTTTTTGGGTAGCAACCTGCTTGAGTTTTGCAAAGCTGAGAACCGCAGAAGCATCAAGTCCGCTGACCAATCGAAAATCTAAAATTACACATCGCACAGGTTTTGAATCGGCATGATTGATGCGATCGCGCACTTGATTCAGCAGCTTATTCGCTGTCCCAAAAAAGATCAGCCCTTGCAGTTCGACAATGTAGGCTTGGTCGCCTTCTGTTTCAAGAATTTCCAGTTCTTCAGAAGTTCTTAAAACGTTGCTGTGGTGATAGTTCCCGTGCTGATGCGACGAACAACGGTTAGGCGGCTATAGTTGACGACAAACAAAACGATCGCGGCCAGCAGGCCAACGCCGATCGCTTGCAGAAAGCCAACGGTTGCCGTCACCAGCACAATCAAAATGATGATTGCATAGTCCGATCGCGAAAATTTGAACCAGGCTTCATAGAGCCATTCGTTAAAAAATTCTAGCGTTACCAGCAGCGGCATTCCAATCAAAATAAACTTGGGAAATAGCGACAGAATCGGTGCGCCACCCAGCAGCATTGCTAAACAAATGGCGGCCACAATCCATCCGGTCAAACGTCCGGTTGTTCCCAACTGATTTGCCAAGGCATTTTCGCCCGCACTGGCAAATCCGCCCACGCCGCCGCCCGTTCCCGAAAGCAGCCATGCCAAGCTAGCCACTTTCAATTCCCGGTTGAAGTCCAGATCGCGGGTGGCGATCAGTTCAACGCCATTGCCGTGCAGCAGCAGCGCGATCGTGGCGACCAGCCAAAGTGCGGCTAGTGTCGGAGCTTGCTGAAGCACAACGCTCCAGTCAGCCTGTGCGATCGCGCTGAGGGTGGCGAACTGGTACAGCCCGCCAGAAGGAACACTGCCAAGCAGCAACCCTTGGGCACTGGCCTCAGCGATCGGTGTTCCCGTCAGGGCTAGACCCACATAGAAAAGTGCAACCGCGATCGCCAAGATGCTGGGGTAAACCGCCACATGCGTAATCCGCTGAGGAACCAGGAACATGACAGCGGCAAATATTAAGCCTGGAACCCATTGCAGTAGAGCATTCAGTTGAAAGAAAGCGGCGATCGAAGGTGAACTAAGTCCTGAGACAGATTGGAATGCTGCGGTTAGCAACAGAACTCCGGTTCCTGCTAGAAAGCCCCCAACAACTGGGTAAGGAATGAAGCGAACAAAGCTGCCAAGTTTGAAAAAGCCTAAAGCGAAGAAAATGCCGCTGACGATGACACTATTCAAGGCAATGGTGACAACAACGGTCAGCAGTTTTTGCTCAAATGGAGCATTCGGCATCAACTCAACGATCTGCCGCGCCACAAGACTAAAGATTGGCACGGTAGACTCGGCAATGGTGGCGACGATCGCAGGATAAGAACTAAAAGAAGTGATGACGACGCTAATCACAACCGAGCTAAACAACAGCAGCCCGATTCCAAACGGCAGAGCGGGTGCTAGATCGCCTGAGAAAATCACCGTGCCAAATGATACCGCACTGGTGACGGTCAACAGTCCCATAATGGCACCCGAAACTAGATCGGAGACAACAGGATTAGCAGCAGGCTTAGAGTATACGAGATCAGTCACTTCTAGCTTCTATATAATTGCGAAATATTGCAGATTTATTCTACGAGATTTTGTGAAAATTCGCTTCGATCGCCGCTGAATTTCTAACTTTCGGGATAAATTTTAAGACGGTCGCGACGGTAAAACCGCTCGCTTTCTCGTCTGAACCTTGCGGAAGATGCTCGATTGAATCAGTTTCGATAATATGATCGAATCCATCATGATCGCGGAACTGGCGTTTTTGCGAAACTCATTTCAACTGATGCTGCTGTTGCTGTTCCAGCTTGGTGAAAATCGGTACGCGATCGATACGGCTGATGTCGTTGAAATTGTGCCAATGGTGCTGCTGACGAAAATTCCGGCTGCACCTGATCATATTGCTGGAGTTTTTAACTACCACAGCAGCATTGTTCCCGTGATTGATCTGAGTCAGTTAATTCGGGGAACGCCCTGCCAGACTTGCTACAGCACTCGCATTGTTATTGTGAACGCAGCCATTGTGAACGCAGCCATTGTGAGTTCAGTTGCAGCAGATGATAGGTTCGATCGCCATGCTGCTCAGCCGTTGGGATTGATGGCTGAGCGGGTGACGGAAACAGTGAAAGCCGATGCAAATCGCTTAGAAAGCGCCCAAAAAGTTAGCCAGGTTTCCTATTTGGGCGAGCCATTTCTTGACGAGCAAGGCATGATTCAGCAGGTGCATTGGCGGCATTTTGTTTTAGAGGCTCAGCAAGCCGTATTGTTCACGAATGGCGAGAATTAGGTAGATGGTGCAGGACGAAATTGAAGAGATCCTGCGCCAGCGATTAGGACTCGATCCAAACAGTATTGGATCGCGAATTATTGCCCGTGCGGTCGCGCAGCGACAGGTCGCCTGTCAAATCCGCGATCGCGCCTTCTACCTGAAACTTCTGCAAATTTCTCCTCAAGAATTGAACAGTTTAGTTGAAGCGGTAGTTGTTCCTGAAACCTGGTTTTTTCGAGACAAAGAACCATTTGTTTATCTGCGTAACTACTTGCAGGAATGGCGATCGAATACTTCTGATGTGCTACGTATTCTCAGCATTCCTTGTTCGACGGGTGAAGAACCATATTCGATCGCAATGACGCTGCTTGATGCTGGACTTTCAACTCACCAGTTTCACATCGATGCGGTTGATATTAGCCAGGTTGCACTGGCAAAAGCAAAGCAAGCGGTTTATGGCAATCATTCTTTTCGGGGTGTTGAAGAGCGAATGATTCAGCGCCATTTTCAAAAGATCAAGGAGGGATATGAAGTGCGATCGATCGTTCGTGAATCAGTTCACTTTATTCGAGGAAATGTACTAGAACCGCAATTTTTAGTGCAGAAGAAGTATCAAATTATTTCTGTCGAAATCTTTTGATCTATCTCGATCGAACTGCTCGTAATTTTCTAATGCGATCGCTAGATACTGCTTTGCTAGACAATGGAATTTTGTTTCTAGGAGCAGCGGAAACATCACAGCTTCAAGATCAATCTTATAGGCCGATCGATCATTCCTTTACGTTTGCCTTTCGCAAAGAATCTCCGGCTATCCTTGTTCAATCGATCGAAAAAGTAGCGATTGCGCCGCCTAAAATCATTCAGCCTTCACCACAACTTTCAGTCATACCAGTGGCTCATACTCCATCTGAGCTTCCATCTTTGAAAACCGCGAAGCAACTTGCCGATCGCGGCCAACTTCACGATGCGGCTCAACTCTGTGAATCGATTTTGCGAGCCGATCCAACACAGGCAGATGTGTATTTGCTGCTGGGTGAAGTTTATCAGGGACTCAACCAGCCCAAGCAGGCGCAGCAGAATTTTCAAAAAGCAATTTACCTCAACCCTGAAGCGTATGAAGCACTCGTTCATCTGGCATTATTAAAAGAGCAGGAGGGCGATCGATCGGCAGCGCAGCGATTGAAACAGCGGGTGCAGCGGATTATCAACGATCAAAATAGATCAAATTAGGCGGTGATTATGGCTCGATCGATCTTGAATAGCGTCACCAATCGCATCCTGCTGGGGTATTCAATTCCGCTGCTGGCGCTATTCGGATTAAGTGCATTGGTTTACAATTCTACGACTCGTGCCTTTCAGCAAGAGCAGGTCAGCAACCAGACTGAACAGTACATCCACAATACTAATTTGTTGGTAGATGGACTGAATCGCATGATTGGCAGTGCCCGCGCCTATTTGTTGTTTCCAGGAGAGCAAAACTACGTTAGAACTTACAATGAAGCACACGAAGATTTTACTGAAAGTGTCAGTAAAGTTTCAACGGTTGCTGATCCTGAAACGCGAGAACTCGTGAACGATTTGAATCAGCTTGGTGAAGAATACGATCGAACGCTGCAAAATGTATTTCGTTTGGTCGATCAAAATCAAATTCCCCAAGCGAGAGCAGAAGTGACGCAGCCACGAATCTCTGAAGTGATTGCTCAGCGCGATCGCCTCATCAACGAATTTCAAGATGAACTCGATCGCAACAATCAAGCGGTTCGTAATTCTCAGCAGGCTTTATTGCGTCTAATTATTATTGGTACTGGATTAACAATTTTAGTGACGCTGCTAACTGGATTATTTGCAACATTGGCGCTGCGACGACAACTTCCCAAGGTCGTTGATGCTGCAACAGCGATCGCGAATGGAGATTTAACGCAATCAATCGAAGCTGGCAAAGATGCAACCGAAGTTGGACGGCTCTTAAATGCGTTTCAAGAGATGGTTAAAAGTTTGAATGGGTTGATTACGCAGGCGCAGCGATCGGGTATTCAAATTAGCACTTCGACCACTCAAATTGCGGCAGCAGGACGACAGCTTGAAGCAACGGTGAATGAACAGGTGGCATCCATGCATGAAGTCAAAGCGACTTCTCGGCAAATTGCTTCCACCGCTGGCGAACTCGCGCAGGCAATGGATGAAGTGGCAGAAACCGCACAGGCTACGACGATCGCTGCTTCCAGCAGTCAAACCAATCTCGATAAAATTCAGGCAGCGATGCAAAGTTTGGTGTTAGCAACCAGTTCAATTTCATCTAAATTGAAGGTGATGGATGAAAAGGCAAATAACATTAATAACGTCGTGACGACGATTACAAAAGTTGCAGATCAAACGAATTTGCTGTCGCTAAATGCGGCGATCGAAGCGGAAAAGGCCGGAGAATATGGAGCCGGATTTGCTGTTGTCGCCAGAGAAATTCGGCGTTTGGCTGACCAATCTGCGGTTTCCACGCTGGAGATTGAGCAGATGGTGAAAGGAATGCAAACCTCGGTTTCGACGGGCGTAATGGAAATGGACAGGTTCAGCCGAGAAGTGACGAAATATGTGGAAGAAGTTGGCGAAATCAGCCAGCAAATTGCCAGCTTTATCACTGAAGTTCAAGGGCTTTCGCCGCGCTTTGAAACGGTCAGCCAGCGGATGGATGAGCAGTATCGCGGAGCCGAGCAAATTAGCACCGCGATCGCCCAATTGAGCGACGCTTCATATCAAACGATGCAGTCTTTGCAGGAAACGAATACCGCTTTGACGCAGTTGGACGATGCGGCACAAGGATTGCAGCAAGAGATTTCTCAGTTTAAGGTTTGAAATGATCCAGGTTTGAAATGATCCAGGTTTGAAATGATCAAGGTCTGAAATGAATATGGCGGCCTGCTGGGATGAAATTGGCGTGAATGGCGATCGATCGTGCAATCGCCTTGAAACCGTTTTGCACTGCTTCAATTGTCCTGTCTATACCTGCACCGGACGCAGTTTGCTAGATCGGGAAATTCCGATCGATTACCTTCAGGAAACCACGCAGGCTTTAGCCGAAAAACGAACGCGATCGCCACCGCAATTCAGCAAGATTCGCTTAAGATTGGACAGGCTCAAGATACTCTATCAGTGATGATTTTTTGCTTAGGAAATGAGCGATTTGCTCTGCCCGTCTCTGTCCTTCAAGAAATTACTCGTCCGACTGAAATTCATGTTTTACCGCATCGCAGTAACGATTTATTTTTAGGTTTGGTAAACATTCGCGGCGAGGTTTTGCCTTGTGCCTCTTTGAGCCAGCTTTTGAATGTGGAAATGCCGATCGATCCGACCGATAGCCGCATTAATCTTCGACGCATGATCGTGACCGGACAAGAGAGCCGCTGGGTGTTTCCGGTTGATGAAGTGCATCGCGTTTACCGATTTCATGTTAGTGAACTACAAAGCTGTGCCTGTTGCGATTGCTAAAGCGCCGCAAGCTTATACCCAAGGCATCATTGACTGGCAGCAAGAAAAAGTCAATTATCTAGATGCGACCCGTTTACTCGACACGCTCGATCGCTGCCTGCTTTAACCAAAGCTGCCATGTCCGACTACTCAATGCTGGATTTATTTCGTCAAGAAGTTGAGGCTCAAGTTGCCAGCTTGAAGCAGCAATTGATGATGCTTAAGCAGCAGCCAGAGTCGTTCGATCGCCAAGCTGCCCTGCAAGCTCTGCACGCAATTGAGGGAATTGCCCAGATGCTTGAAGTTGAAGCCACAGTCACCTTAACTGGGGCGATGCAGTCCAAACTGGCCGAAGGACAATTGTTAGATGAAATGGCGATCGATCAACTGCTGCAAGCGAGTGATTGGCTAATCGAAATTAGCCAGTTAAATGCTGTTGAACAGGAGCGTTGGCTGTTCTCGCACGTATCAGAAATTGATGTCATTCAAGAGCGGCGTTTCGATCGCGATAAGCAGCTTGCAACTGAAGTTTCGGAAGCAATCGTCAAAGAAATTTCTGCTTCACCGCCGATCGTAGATGCCCAAATTATGGATTTATTTCGCTTGGAAGTGGAAGAGCAAGCGAAGATTTTGAATGAGGGTTTGTTGACGCTGGAAACGACACCGAATGCCACGCAACCGCTAGAAGTACTCATGCGAGCCGCCCATTCGATTAAAGGAGCCGCTCGAATTGTGGGACTTGATGCGGCTGTAAATTTGGCGCACGAAATGGAAGATTGCTTCGTCGCTGCTCAAAATTACACGCTAACGCTCAACCCCGACCTGATTAACGGGCTGCTGCGCGGCGTTGATTTGCTGCAAAGTTTGAGTCAGGTGGGCGATCGCGACCTCCCCGACTGGCTCAACAATCACAACTCAGATTTAAATTCAGTGCGATCGCTGATTGACACCCGCCGCCATCCTGTGGCGAAGCCGTCACCCAAACCGATCGCCGCTCATCCAATGGTGCAACGCCCGCTCCTCCAGCGATCGCACCGCCCCCACCGGAAGATGCACCGCGACCGAGCCTGCTGCCCGCGATCGTGTCGTACGTGTCAGTGCGGACAACCTCAATCGGATGATGGGACTGGCGGGAGAATCGCTGATTGAGGCGAATGCGCTGCCCGCGCTGGCCGATGCCTTGATGCAGGTGCGATCGCAACAGATCGAGCTAGCGAAAAGTTTGGAAAGGCTGGAGCAGCAAACGCTCGGTGATTCTACGATCGATCGATCGCTGGTCAATCGA
>JAAUTJ010000233.1 GCA_012031475.1 Leptolyngbyaceae cyanobacterium SM1_3_5
ACCCACAAAACGGCGACAACTAAGCCCAGAATTTCGATCGCCGCCAAGCCCAAATCCAGCAAAATTTTTCCATCTGTTCCGGCAGCAACTTCCGGCAGCAAAACCGCCGCCGCCACTAACAGCAAAGCAAACAACAAAACGATGTAGAGAGCGCGATCGCGAATCACTTCTCGAAACACATTAACAGCAATCACAGAAACGCGCTTCTCTCGAAACACATTGAAGACAATCATGAAAATGCGCTGCGGATTCACCTCAATTTCCTCATTTTTTGATTCACATTTTCTCAGACGACAGCTTAGCGATCGCGCAGCACTTCAACTAAACTCGCCAAATCGTTTTTATCAAACACAGTAATGCGTCCAGTTTGGGAAATGCCGTTGCGTCCCGGAGCCAGTTCTAGCCAGTAGGCAAAGCGATCGCCCTCGCGCAATTCACCTTGCAAAACGGCCAACAGTGGCGCATTTTGGTTCTGCGCTTCGCTCAGTTCTACTGCGGTTGGATATTGATGAACCAAGCGCGTAAGGGCGAAATCTTGCTGAATTTCCACGCCGTAGATCGATCGCAAGGCACTTTCGAGGCGATCGCGGGTCACGCCGTCGATCATGTCAAAAAAGGCGATCTGTTCGCTGCGGATAATTCCCGCGCCGCCGATTCCGGCTCGTCCAGGCGGCTGAGTGGAAGCTTCAAAGCTGAAGCGGCGGGCGGCAGTGTCGCTTTTTTGCACTCGCAGCGATTCTCCCGGAGCAGGCTGCAACGTGGGATTGGCACGAATCCAGGCGATCGCTTCCTGCACGGTTTGTCCGGGAAGTGCGATCGCAGCGCGATCCCCGAAGGTACCGCACTGCTGCCACTTGCCAGCCACAGCGCGACTCCCAACACGCCACACCGCTTGATTTTCATGCCGCCTCCCAGATTCGATCGATTTGAGTCTCTTTCAGTATCCGCAGTTTGGGGGCAAAAGCAAGCAATTAATCTGGCGGCTCAGATAGATTTGCTTGGGCATTTCGCCGCAGCATGTCGGGCTTGATGCGCCGCAGGGCGGAAGCGGGAAAACGGCGATCGCAATCTTCCTCGCTCATCTCCGCCAGTTCCGCCAAAGTGGGCGCGACGTTCCAGGGATAGGGCTGAAAGGCAAGTTCGTCCGTCGGCTGAGCAAACCGCTGATTCCAGGGGCAAACGTCCTGACAAATATCGCAGCCCGCTACCCAGCCTTGCATCTGCGGAGCGATCGCAGTGGGCAAAACTTCAGCGCGATTTTCGATCGTGTGATAGGCGATGCAGCGGTTCGCATCCACAACAAACGGCTCGGTAATCGCTCCGGTCGGGCAGGCTTCGATGCAGCGCGTACAGGTTCCACAGTGTTCGGTGTGCGGGCGATCGGGCATCAGTTCCAGGTTGGTCAGCACTTCGCCCAGAAACACCCAGGAGCCATATTCGCGAGTGATCACGTTGCTGTTTTTGGCAATCCAGCCGATTCCGGCCTGCTGCGCCCAAAATTTTTCCTGAATCGGGCCAGTGTCGGCGTAATATCGCGCTTCAACGCCGTTTGCCTGCGCTTCAAGCCACTGCGCGAACGCCTTGAGTTTCTTGGTCAAAATTCGGTGATAGTCGCGTCCCCAGCCGTAGCGCGAAATTTTGGCGTATTCTTCGCCTTTAGGACGATCGACATCCGCATAGTAATTCAGTGCCACGCAGATGATCGATCGAACGCTTGGCAACACCTGCCGCAGATCTTGCCGACGCGGATTCGCCATCCAAGCCATGTCCGCCTGAAAGTCGCGATCGAGCCAAGCTTGCAGCCGTTCAACTGCTTGCTGTTCCGCGTCACTCGCGCTGTCGATCGACACAATTCCAACTTTGTGAAATCCCAAGGCGATCGCTTGCTGTTTAAGCTGTTGGCTATCGATCGACATCACCACATCCGCAAAGTCTGCTGTCTATTGTGATTGTTGAGCGGGCGAATGTGGATGGCGAATTGCAAAATCCCTCGATCGACACATTAGAAAAGCTGATCTCGCTTGATAAGCTCAAAGCAATTATTTTGTAGCGCAAACCGCCATGACCGACGCATCCGAAGCTCAAACGACTAGCGCAACCTCTGTCGATCGCAATGCTGCCGAACCGCTCAGCATCGAAGGACTTTCTGTGCCAGTAATTTTGCGCTACTTCGAGGCAATGAATGCAGGCGATTACGCGACGGTCGCCAGTTCGTTTGCGGCTGAGGGCGTGATGAATCCGCCGTTTGAGTCGTCGATCGTGGGGCATGAAGCGATCGCCGCCTATCTCGACAAAGAAGCGAGGGGAATGCTGCTTCAGCCGCGTCAAGGCGTCGCTCAGCCGCTCGATGTCGATACGCTGGAAGTGACCGTCACAGGCAAAGTGCAAACGCCCGTGTTTGGCGTCAACGTGAACTGGATTTTTGTTCTCAACAGCCAGAACGAAATTATTTTGGCACGAATTAAGCTGATTGCCTCACCGCAAGAGCTTTTGAGTCTGCGGCGATAGGGCGATCGCCTTCAATTTTGCTGACATTGGGTCGGATTATTGACAATGTAGGCGCGAATATTCAGCAGTTCGGTTCGATCGCGAATGATGCGATCGTGAAATCTGGGTTGCCACCGAAAATCATCGTGTCCATATCGATTTCGGAATAACGTCATGGTGGCGGGTCGCGTGGGTTGCGTAGAGACGCGAGATCTCGCGTCTCTACGGGGGTTATCGTGCCCCACCCACCATTTCGATTAACGCCCCGCTGCCGTCGGCATCCCCAAAATGTCCTCAATGCGCGGCATCTCCTCGATCGAAATCACGCGCCCTTCATCTTCAAATCCTTGAATCTGGTCGAAATTGAGGTACTGGTAGAGGTTGTCGGCAAATGGGTCGATCTTTTGCGAGACGATCGCCCCATACTCTTCCACAGTCGGAATTCGCCCCAGCAGCGCACAAGCCGCCGACAGTTCCGCCGAGCCAAGATAGACCCGCGCCCCTTTGCCCATGCGGTTGTTGAAGTTGCGCGTCGAAGTCGAAAAGACGGTTGCATCGTCGGCCACCCGCGCCTGATTGCCCATGCACAAGGAGCAGCCGGGAAGCTCCATCCGCGCACCGGATGCGCCAAACGTGGCATAGACGCCTTCTTCCTTGAGCCGCTGTTCGTCCATCCGCGTTGGCGGACAGACCCAGAGGCGACCGCTGACGGGAGCTTCGCCTTCGAGGACTTTCGCCGCCGCTCGGTAGTGGCCGATGTTAGTCATGCAAGAGCCGATGAAGACTTCATCGACGCGATCGCCCGCCACCTCAGACAGCAGTTTCACGTTATCGGGATCGTTGGGAGCCGCCACGATCGGTTCTTTGATTTCGTTCAGGTCGATTTCGATGATTTCGGCATATTCCGCATCCGCATCGGCTTCCAGCAAAACCGGATTGGCGAGCCACTGCTCCATTTTGGCGACACGACGGAGAATCGTGCGGGCATCGCCGTAGCCACGAGCGGCCATGTTTTGAGCAGGGCAACGTTCGATCGCAAATATTCGGCAACCGTTTCGGGGCTGAGCTTGATCGTGCATCCGGCGCACGATCGCTCTGCCGTTGCGTCCGTCAGTTCAAATGCCTGCTCCAGCTTTAGATCGGGCAGACCTTCGATCTCCATAATTCGGCCAGAGAAGACGTTTTTCTTGTTCTGCTTCTCCACTGTCAGCAGACCTCTTTGCATCGCCACGTATGGAATCGCGTTCACTAGATCGCGCAGCGTCACGCCCGGTTGCAGTTCGCCTCTGAAGCGCACCAAAACCGACTCCGGCATATCCAGCGGCATCACGCCCAAAGCGGCAGCAAAGGCAACCAAGCCCGATCCGGCGGGAAAGGAAATTCCCAAGGGAAAGCGCGTATGCGAATCGCCGCCCGTCCCGACCGTATCCGGCAGCAGCATTCGATTCAGCCACGAGTGAATGATGCCATCACCGGGACGCAGAGCCACGCCGCCGCGAGACTCGATGAAGTCCGGCAGTTCGCGGTGCGTGGTGATATCGACGGGTTTCGGATAGCGGCAGTGTGGCAAAAGCTTTGCATCACCAAATCTGCACTGAATCCCAAGCAGGCCAATTCTTTGAGTTCGTCGCGAGTCATGGGGCCAGTGGTGTCTTGCGATCCCACTGTCGTCATGTACGGTTCGCAGGACATTCCCGGACGCACACCCGGAAGACCGCAGGCTTTGCCGACCATTTTTTGGGCGAGGGTGAAGCCTTTTCCGGTATCGGTCGGGTCGCTGGGGCGCACAAATAGGGGGTTCGGGTCGAGTCCCATCGCTGCCCGGACGCGATCGCTCAACGTCCGCCCAATCAACAGCGGAATCCGTCCGCCCGCCCGCACTTCATCCAAAATCGTTTCCGGCTTCAGGCTGAAGGTCGAAACCACTGCGCCGTTTTTTGTAATCTCACCTTTGTAGGGATAGATCGTAATCACGTCGCCCGTTTCCAGTTGGGAGACATCACACTCGATCGGCAGTGCGCCCGAATCTTCTGCGGTGTTGAAGAAAATCGGTGCAATTTTTCCGCCCAAAATGAAGCCGCCCGATCGCTTGTTCGGAACGTGCGGAATGTCCTGCCCGATATGCCACAGAACCGAGTTGATCGCAGATTTGCGCGATGATCCCGTGCCGACCACATCACCGACGTAGGCGATCGAATGACCTTGCTGTTTAAGCTGGGCGATCGTTTCGATCGATCCGGGCTGGCGCGATTCCAGCATTGCCAGGGCGTGAAGCGGAATGTCTGGGCGGGTTGTGGCGTGTTGAGCGGGGGATAGATCGTCGGTGTTCGTTTCGCCGGGAACTTTGAAAACCGTGACGGTAATTTCTTCCGGCAGCGTCGGGCGGCTAGTGAACCATTCGGCATCTGCCCAAGACTGAAGCACCTGCTGGGCGTAAGAATTTCCTGAATCTGCAAGTTCTTGAACGTCGTGCAGGGTGTCGTAGACGAGGAGAATTTTGGACAGGGCGATCGCCGCCTTTGCTGCAATTTCGCGATCTTCCGACTTGAGCAAATCCACCAAAGACTGCACGTTGTAGCCGCCCATCATCGTGCCCAACAGTTCGACGGCCTGAAGCGGGCTAATTAACGGACTGGTGATTTCCGCTTTGGCAACAGCGGTCAAAAATCCCGCCTTCACGTAAGCGGCCTGATCGACTCCGGGCGGAACGCGATCGCTGATCGTTTCCAGCAGTGCGGCTTCTTCTCCGGCAGGCGGATTTTTCAGCAGTTCACAAAGCTCGGTCGTCTGTTCCGCAGTCAAGGGCAACGGGGAATTCCCAAAGCCGCCCGTTCCGCAACCTGTTGGCGATATTCCAGCATCTCAAAGGCTCTCCACGCACAAATTCACTGAATGCAGTTTCGCAGTCGATCGACATCCTTCGCAACTTCTACCCTAGCGTGACTGAGAGAAGATGAAGGGCGATCGTAACGGTGGGAAACCCGTCAAACTTCAAGATATTCTGACAATTGATTAGGGGCGATCGCCAGATTTTGGTTCGCAACAAATCGCGTTCATTGCGATCGATCTGGGTAGTTTTAGCGGAAAGAAACGATGAAGACAAACATTCGCGCAGCAAAGCCTGAAGATGTTGCGGCTTTGACCAAACTGTTGCGATCGCTGGGTTTATTTGCTCATCTATCGGCAGAATCGATCGAAGTTAGCCAGCAGCGAATCGCCCATCATTTTGCGCTTTGTGATGCTGATGAAAGCCATTCAGTTTATGTGGCTGAGCAAGAAGGTGAAGCGATCGGATATGCTGCGGTTCATTGGCTTCCTTCGCTATTTTTGGCAGCGCCAGAAGGATATATTTCTGAACTTTTCGTGCATGAATCAGCGCGGGGACAAGGCATCGGCACTCGGCTTTTGGAAACGGTGAAAGCAGAAGCCCAACGGCGCAATTGCTCTCGATTAACGCTGGTCAATCATCGCGATCGAGAATCCTATCAGCGCAAATTTTATGAAAAACAAGGCTGGCGAGAGCGACAGAATGTTGCAAATTTTGTCTACGTCTTGAAGTAAGCGGCTATGACATTCGCGCCTGCAACGATATCGTAGGGAGAGAAGCTGTTTTGTTGGGCTAGGCGCAATATGTCAACGGGTGAATTTTCCGACTCGCCACCAAAATCCGCTGCGATCGCTCGCCGGATTAATCTGTTCACCATGTTCCGGCTCGGCCTGTTTCAGATGGGGCTGGGAATTTTGTCGCTGCTGACTTTGGGCGTTTTGAATCAGGTGATGATTTCAGAACTGCGCGTCCCCGGCACGATCGCCGCCCTTGTCCTTGCCATGTATCAGTTCATTGCTCCGGCGCGAGTCTGGTTCGGTCAGCTATCCGATGCCAAACCGATCGCCGGACATCACCGCACCGGATACATCTGGACGGGTCTGACACTGCAAGTAATTTGCCTATTCACCGCCGTGCAGGTCGTTTGGCAGCTCGGCGCAAGTACCGTTGACGGCTGGACGATCGCCAGCACAGGCTGGGCATTTTTGCTGGGCGGGATGTTTGCGCTTTATGGCTTGTGTATCAGTGCGTGTGCCACGCCGTTTACGGCTTTGCTCGTCGATGTTTCGGACGAAGACAATCGATCGAAACTGGTCGGTATCGTCTGGTCAATGCTGATGGTCGGCATCGTGGTGGGCGCAGTCGTGGGCGAACGAATGCTCGAAGGCGTCACGCCCGATTTGCTTCAGCCCCGAATTAACCGCCTGTTTACAATCGTGCCGATCGCCGTCGCCGTGATTGGCATGATCGCCACGTTTGGCATTGAAAAAACCTATTCGCGCTTTGCCAGTCGATCGACTGTCGATCGCGAAGACAAAATTACATTAGGCGCAGCGTTGAAAATCCTGACGGCCAGCCGCCAAACCGGATTATTCTTCGGCTTTTTGCTGGTGATGACGATCAGCTTATTCTTGCAGCAGCCTGTGCTGGAGCCGTATGCGCGAGAAGTGTTTGGAATGTCGATCGGGGAAAGCGCTGGACTCAACAAATATTGGGGCTACGGCATTCTAGTCGGCATCGGGATCACCGGATTCTTCATCGTGCCGCGCTTGGGCAAGCAAAAAACCGCACAGCTTGGCTGCTGGTTCAACGCCGTTTGCTTCTGCTTGATCATCCTGGCCGGATTCACAGCCGATCAAACGATGCTGAAAAGCGCAGTTGTCCTGTTTGGCCTCGCCTCTGGCGTTCTCACGAATAGCGCCGTTAGCCTCATGCTTGACCTGACGGCAGCAGAAAC
>JAAUTJ010000234.1 GCA_012031475.1 Leptolyngbyaceae cyanobacterium SM1_3_5
GGAAGCCCAAGTCTTTTGAGTTCGTCGGCCATGATTGCGGTTCGAGCCAGTGCCGTAGTGCGTGAATGCCCAGGCAATCAGGCGGCGCAGTTGGCCTTTGTCCACCACTCGGTTCCGAAAAATCGCTTGCTCTGGCTGGTTTTGATTTTGTTCTGCCATTATGCTGCTTTTGGTAAATCAAGGATTGGGGGTCGGGGATCGGGGGTCGGGTGTCGGCTAGCAACAGCCCGACCTCCAATTCACCCGCTAGCTCACGAGCGCGTTCATGACCGTTTTGTTGTAGATGATGCGCCCCGGTGTCGTGCGGACATACTGCGAAATCACGTTGCCTTCAGCATCTTCGCGAATGCGGCGTGACTTGTAGGTTTTGGTAGCGATGCCTTCCTCAGTGCGCTGCTCTTCGATCGGCGTGAGATCCGTATCATCGGTTTCAACTTTGCCGTCAAACCGCACCCAGACGTAAGCGTGAAGGTCTACCTTGCCCTGCTCATAGGCGATAATCGCGTCGTCAAGATTGGCAAAGTAGCGTCCGGCTCCCAACGTGGCGTTGGGATTTTCCGCTGTCAGATAGTAGCAGCCCAACACCATGTCTTGGCTCGGCGTCACGATCGGGCGTCCGGTCGCGGGAGACAGAATGTTGTTGGAGGCCAGCATCAGCAGTCGCGCCTCGGCCTGCGATTCCAGCGAAAGCGGCACGTGAACGGCCATTTGGTCGCCGTCAAAGTCAGCGTTAAAGGCGGGACAGACCAAGGGGTGAATTTGAATGGCGCGACCGTCTACCAAAATCGGCTCGAACGCTTGAATCCCCAAGCGGTGCAGCGTCGGAGCACGGTTGAGCATGACGGGGTGGCCTTCGATCACTTCTTGCAGCACGTCCCACACCTGCGGATCGTTGCGCTGAATTAGCTTCTTGGCGGCTTTGATGTTGTTGACCAGACCCAGACGGATCAGGCGGTGAATGACGAACGGCTGGAACAGTTCGATCGCCATTTCACGTGGCAAACCGCACTGGTGGATTTTGAGTTTGGGGCCAACGACGATGACCGATCGCCCAGAGTAGTCAACCCGCTTACCCAGCAAGTTTTGCCGGAAGCGGCCTTGCTTACCTTCGATGATGTCGGAGAGAGACTTGAGCGGGCGATTGTTTGCGCCGACGACCGTGCGACCGCGCCGTCCGTTGTCAATCAGGGCGTCAACGGCTTCTTGCAGCATCCGCTTTTCGTTGCGGACAATGATTTCCGGGGCGAGGATTTCTTGCAGGCGGGCGAGGCGGTTGTTGCGGTTGATGACGCGACGATATAGATCGTTCAAGTCAGAAGTCGCGAACCGTCCACCGTCTAGCTGCACCATCGGACGCAGATCCGGCGGGATCACAGGGATAACCGAAAGCACCATCCAGTCGGGCTGCGACTGCGTGGCGATGAAGTTGTCGATTACGCGCAGCCGCTTGATCAGCTTGGCGCGTTTTTGACCTTTTGAGGCGGCGATTTCTTCGCGAAGCTGTTCGGCTTCTGTTTCGAGGTTGAGGTCTTGCAAGAGACGCTGAAGGGCTTCCGCGCCAATGCCCACTTCAACTCCCGTAAGCTGCGAGTCTTCGCTATAAAGCTGATCCTCAATTTCAATCCACTGATCTTCGGTCAGCAGTTGCTTGTAGCTGAGGTTGTCCGCGTTGCCGGGATTGAGGACGACGTAGGCGTTGAAGTAGACAATCTGTTCGACATCACGCAATGGCATATCGAGCAGAATCGCCATGTAGCTGGGAATCCCTTTGAGATACCAAACGTGCGCCACCGGAGCGGCCAGCTTGATATAGCCCATGCGGTGACGACGGACGCGCGATTCGGTGACTTCCACGCCGCAGCGCTCGCAGACAATGCCTCTGTGCCGAACCCGCTTATATTTGCCGCAGTGACATTCCCAGTCTTTCGCGGGGCCAAAAATCCGTTCGCAAAACAGCCCGTCCATTTCCGGCTTCAGCGTCCGGTAGTTAATCGTTTCGGGCTTGGTGACTTCACCGACCACCATGCCGTTTGGTAAGGTGCGTTCGCCCCAGACGCGAATCCGCTCTGGCGAAGCCAAACCAATCTTTACATAGTCAAACCGCTGCTCTAGCTTCGGCATGATTCCTTCCCTTTTGAATATGTCGCGGTAAATTTAGACGATCGATCGCGGCGGCTCAACCTGAGCCAACCGCGAACCAACGAAGCGCTGCGTGAACCTTACTCGTCGTCGCTGTCCATGTCGCCGCTGCTGATCGATTCATAGGTCGGGCGCGACGGGGTGCGTCGGTTGCCCACATCGGCCATCAAATCGACTTCAGTATCGCGGCTGGTTCCGTCCTCTTTGGTTTCCAGCTTGTGCGCGGCGATGTCGAGGCACAACGATTGCAGTTCGCGCATCAGCACCTTGAACGATTCGGGCGTTCCCGGTCGGGGAATGGCTTTGCCCTTGACGATCGCATTCAGCGCTTCATTGCGCCCCTGCATATCGTCGGACTTCACCGTCAGCAACTCTTGCAGCGTGTAGGCTGCGCCGAATGCTTCGAGTGCCCAGACTTCCATTTCTCCGAAGCGCTGTCCGCCCTGCTGAGCTTTACCGCCCAAAGGCTGCTGCGTGACGAGCGAGTAGGGACCAGTCGATCGCGCGTGGATTTTGTCGTCAACCAGGTGGACGAGCTTGAGCATGTAGGCTTTGCCGATCGTGACGGGGCGATCGAACGGCTCACCCGTGCGTCCGTCGAAGACCTGAATTTTGCCGGGATTCTGACCGTTAAACACCCAGTTCTTCTTGGTCGTTTCGCGGGCGTAATCCAGCTTGCCGTGAACGGTTTCCCGCGACGATTCGCTGCCGTACATTTCGTCAAACGGAATCATTTTGAAGCGGGCGCTAAGCTGTTCGCCTGCCCAGCCCAAGAGACACTCGAAGACCTGACCCACGTTCATCCGCGACGGCACACCCAGCGGATTGAGGACAATATCGACGGGCGATCCGTCCGGCAGGTAGGGCATATCTTCGGCAGGGAGGATGCGCGAGATGATGCCTTTGTTGCCGTGCCGTCCGGCCATCTTGTCGCCCACTTGGATCTTGCGCTTTTGAGCGACATAGACGCGGACGACCATATTGGCTCCGGGCGGCAGTTCGTCACCTTGTTCACGGGTGAAGACGCGCACATCGACGACGCGGCCTTTTTCGCCGTTGGGGACGCGCAGCGAGTTGTCGCGCACGTCGCGAGCTTTTTCACCGAAGATTGCTCGCAAGAGTTTTTCTTCGGGCGGCTGGTCAGATTCACCTTTCGGCGTAACTTTACCGACGAGGATATCGCCCGATTCCACCCAGGCTCCAATCCGAATGATTCCGGTTTCGTCTAGCTGACGAAGTGAATCTTCGCCAACGTTGGGAATTTCCCGCGTGATTTCTTCAGGTCCCAGCTTGGTCTGACGCGCTTCCAGGTCGTACTTTTCGATATGAATCGAGGTGTAGACATCATCGATCACGAGCCGTTCGCTGATCAAAATCGCGTCTTCGTAGTTGTAGCCTTCCCAAGGCATGTACGCGACCGTGACGTTTTGACCCAGCGCAATTTCGCCGCCTTCGGTCGCTGAGCCGTCGGCAAGAATTTGTCCGGCAATGACGCGATCGCCCACGAACACGATCGGACGCTGGTTCAGGCAGGTATCCTGGTTCGATCGCTGATATTTTGCAGCCTGTGCGAAATTTCCTTGCCCTGATCGTTGCGGACGCGAATCGTGTTGGCATCCACGTAGGTAACTTCGCCATTCGTGCGGCTGACGATCACCATGCCGGAGTCCCGCGCCGCCTGTGCTTCCAGACCCGTGCCAACAAGCGGACGTTCAGGATGCAAGAGGGGGACGGCCTGCCGCTGCATGTTCGATCCCATCAGGGCGCGGTTGGCGTCGTCGTGTTCGATGAACGGAATCAGCGAGGTTGCCACCGAAATGATCTGGACGGGGGAAACCGCCACATAGTCCACTTCAGCCGGACTTGCGGTTGTGAAGTCTTGCCGATAGCGAACGGCTACCGATTCACCGATGATGTAGCCGTTCTCGTCAGTGGCGCAGTCGCCCGCTGCCACGCGCAGATCGTCTTCTTCATCTGCGGTCATGTACAGCGGGGTCATGTCCTTGAGGACGCGACCATTTTCGACCTTGAAGTACGGCGTTTCAATGAAGCCATAGGCGTTGACGCGAGCGTGGGTTGCCAGGGAACCAATTAGGCCAGCGTTGGGACCTTCTGGCGTTTCGATCGGGCAGATCCGGCCATAGTGCGAGGGGTGAATGTCGCGGACGGCAAAGCCAGCCCGTTCCCGCGTCAGACCACCAGGACCAAGGGCGCTGAGGCGGCGCTTGTGCGTCAATTCGGCCAGCGGGTTCGTTTGATCCATGAACTGTGATAGCTGCGAGGAACCAAAAAATTCCTTAATCGCGGCGACCAGCGGTTTCGGGTTGACGAGCGAGGCGGGCGTGAGCGAATCGGCATCCGAGACGGTCATGCGTTCGCGGATAATTCGCTCTAGGCGGTTCAGCCCGACGCGGACTTGGTTTTGCAAAAGTTCCCCGACCGATCGCACCCGGCGATTGCCCAGATGGTCGATATCGTCAATCTGACCGATATCAAACTCCAGGTTAATTAAATAGTCCACAGCCGCCAGAATGTCTTGCGCGGTCAGGACTCTGGTTGGTTCAGGGACGTTCAGCCGCAGCTTTTTATTCAGCTTGTAGCGGCCTACTTTGCCCAAATCGTAGCGCTTGGGATCGAAGAAGCGCGATTCGAGCAGTTGCGTTCCGCCCGTCACGGTCGGCGGTTCACCGGGACGCAGCTTGCGGTAAAGTTCCAGCAGCGCTTCTTCTTCGCTAAACTGGCCTTCTTTTTCGATCGTCTTCTGGAAGTACTCAGGATGGCGCAGCGCATCGAAGATTTCGGCATCGCTCAAACCCAGCGCTTTCAAGAGAACTTGAGCCGACAGCTTGCGGGTTTTGTCAATGCGAACCCACACCAAATCGTTTTTGTCGGTTTCAAACTTCAGCCATGCGCCCCGGTTGGGAATCAAGCTGGCGTTGTAGGTGCGGCGTCCGTTTTTGTCTGTTTCTGACTTGTAGTAGACACCCGGACTGCGGACGATTTGGTTGACGATGACGCGCTCGGCTCCGTTGATGATGAAGGTGCCGCGATCGGTCATCAGGGCAAATCCCCGATGAACACTTCTTGCTCTTTGATTTCGCCCGTCTCTTTGTTGATCAGGCGGGTTGGCACATGCATCTGCACGGCATACGTGCTGTCTCGACGTTTCGCTTCGTCTACGTCATACTTGGGTCGTCTGAGTTTATAGTCTTTTCCAATAAAGTGGAGTTCAAGCTTGCCAGTGTAGTCTGTGATTGGGGAGAAGCTGTCTAGCTCCTCGATCAAGCCTTCTTCCAAAAACCAGCGGAAGCTCGCCCGCTGAATTTCGACTAGATCTGGCAGAGTGAAAACGGGTGCGGTTTGAGTTAGATTAGTCATGCGTCTCCTCAGACGAGTCACGCTCCGGGGCAAGCCCCAGATTTTACAGTGCTGGCGCTAGAGATGTCAATGCGAATTCAGACCTTAACGATGCAAGGACTGAGGAAAAAGAGTATTTAGTTCGAGATGGCAGGGGACTTCAGTTGAGCAGGCTCCTGAATTAAACAAGTTGTGGCAATATGGGCGGATCGAGTGGAATCGAAACGGAGTGATGTTCAGTGAAAGCTAGTTTTGTGATCAATGCTGGCTTGCCCGTCGTCCCCTCAAGGCGTTGACCCAGCATTCTAGCTGACTTCCACATACTCGACAACCGCACACCTTCTTTAACATTATGGCGCAGAATTTGCAATCTGTGGGGTGGCAGAAAATTTCTCAGGCAATTTCTGGAAGACCAAATAACTGCCGTGCGTTTGCGGTCGTGTGAGCCGCGATCGTCTCCACCGACACATTTCGCAACTGAGCTAGCTGAGCGGCCACGTGAATCACGTTTGCAGGCTGGTTGCGCCGTTCCTTGCGCTTGGGGACGGGGGAGAGAAACGGGCAGTCCGTCTCGATCAGCAGGCGATCGTCCGGGACAAGCTTGGCCGATTCCTGCACCTCAATCGCGTTCTTAAACGTGACAATGCCGCTGAAGCTGATGTAGAACCCCAAATCAAGAAACGATCGCGTCTCGTCTGGCGTTCCGCTCCAGCAGTGCATCACGCCTTTGGCATCGGGTCGATCGCGCAGCATTTCGATCGCAGCTTGGGCAGCATCGCGGCAGTGAACGATCACAGGCAGATTTAACTGCTGGGCGATCGCTAGCTGAGCCGCAAACGCAACTTGTTGTTCCGCTTGATTTTCAGCCTTGAAAAGTCTAATCCAGTTTCACCGATCGCGACGACCTTGGGATCAGACTGCGCCAAAGCGGAAATTTCTGCTGCCGTTGCGTCCGTCCACTGATCCACATCCAGAGGATGCAGCCCAACGGCAAAATACAGTTCGGCAAATCGGCGCGACAGCGCTTGAATCTGAGTAAATTCGGGCGGAGTCACGCAGGAATGCACAAGCTGAACCACGCCGACATCGCGCCAAGACTGGGCGATCGCGTCGAGGTCAAGCTGAAAGTCTGCAAAGTTGAGGTGGACGTGCGTATCGATTAGCTGCATTCGATCGACTAGGAAGCAGTCGTGGCTTGGGGTTCGTGCCGCTTCAGCGCTCTGGCAAGGCGAGACTTTTTGCGAGCGCCGTTGTTGGCGTGCAGAACGCCTGTCTTCACGGCCTTGTCAATTTTGCTGTAGGCCGCTGCCATGCGGGTTTGCACGTTCTGGCTGGCTTCGGGCGTTGGATTGGCGGCGTATTCGCTGACGGCGGCGAAGTAGTTTTTCATCAGCGTTTTGACTGCCGATTTCTTGGATTTGTTGCGGAGGCGGTTGCGCTCTGCGATTTTTGCACGCTTCTGTGCGGACTTAATATTTGCCACAGCGGGTTTTTGGAGAAAGTTTTCAGCAGTTATTCATTGTAGCGAACGATCGACAAAAGCGCTAGAGCAAGTTGAGAAATCCCCGAAGCGCGATCGATCCACCCGGATCGATCGCGCCTCCTCTATCGAGATGCCGACTCAATCACAATCCGCTTGGTCAACATCCGCATGAACTCGCCTTGATTCGGCGTTCGCAAAGCGGTGTCCATTCGCTGTAGTACGCGACATTGAGTTGGTGCAGGCGATGCACAAAGCGATTCACAACCGGACGCATTCCGACCGCAA
>JAAUTJ010000235.1 GCA_012031475.1 Leptolyngbyaceae cyanobacterium SM1_3_5
GACGCAGACTGAAACTGCGATCGCCCGCTTGCAAGAATCGGCCAAGCTGATTCGCCAAGACATCGCTCGGTTAGATGCAGAACGAACGGGACGCAGCACCGCAGGCACTTCGACTCAAGATCAACTGATTGCCGCCCGCCTGCAAGATTTTGATACGCGCCGCGCCGCTGCTGCCGCCGAAGCGAACCGCCAGCAGGCTGCGATCGGAGCTGCCCGTGCAGAACTGGCTCGGCTTCAGGAAAATCTTACGAATGCGCGATCGCAGCTTGCCAACGCCCAAGAGCGCGAACGCAGCTTGCGCCCGCTGGTCGCAGATGGCGTAGTGCCGCGATTTGACTATCTGGAAGCCAGAGACCGCTTGACCGAGGCGGAAAATACCGTGAATTCTTTGCCGCAGTCGATCGCCGCCCAGCAGCAGCAAATTCGGCAGGCCGAACAGTCGTATCAGCCGCACTCGAAACGGCAAACGGCCTTTCCGCCCAGCGGCAAACCGAAATTTTGACGCAGCTAAACCAGCGGCGCGAAGAATTAACCAACCTGGAAGGCCAAATCGCTCAAACGACGACGCAGCAAGATCGATCGATCATCCGCGCTCCGGTTTCCGGTCGGGTCTACAATCTGGAAGCGAACTTGAGTGAAGGGACGATCGAACCTGGAGAAGAACTTTTGTCGATCGTGCCGCAAGACCAAGCGCTGCTGCTTGACGTGAAGGTGCTGAATCGCGACATTGGCTTTATCCAGGTTGGAATGCCTGCCAAGGTCAAGCTGGCGACCTTTCCGTTTCAGGAATTTGGCACAATTCAAGGCACGGTCACTCAAATCAGCCCCAACGCCACAATGGATCAAAATCTCGGTTTGGTCTACACGGCGCGGGTGAAGCTCGATCGCACCTCAATGCAGGTGCGCGGTCAGGAAGTCGATTTGGTTCCGGGCATGGCCGCGACTGCCGAAATTTGTCACCCGCCAAAAAAACCGTGCTGCTTTCTTGATCGAGCCGATTACCCGTCGCTTTGATGAAGCCTTTTCGGTGCGGTAATCGCCTATGGGCCGGAAACTCCCCTGCGGCAGAAGACGCGATGCAGGGCGGGCAGGCTATAATTTGGGCAAAAGCGATCGCAATCTTTCTTTATGAGCAATAGCAATCCTCTGATTCATGCGTTCTTTGTTGGCAGAGCGTTTGCTGAAGCGCTGGGCGAGCAAGTCGAAGTTGCCGTCACCGATGCCCTCAGCGACTTGGGCAAGTTTGATGCGGAACAGCGCGAACGGCTGCGGCAGTTCACCGCTGAGGTTTTGGAACGTGCCCGCCAAGAAGAAGAACTGGCAATGCACGGACGCACTGCAACCACCGTTGTTACCACTGAAGGCAGCGAAGACGTGCAGGCGACGATCGACGACCTCCGCGCTGAAATCGCCACCTTGCGCGTGGAAATTCAGCGCCATCGCAGCGCTTCACTTTAGATTCTGTATTAACTTAAATTCTTTATCTACCGTCTCCGGAAGTTTTCTGAGTGCTTCCCGACGACTCTCACCTGATGCCGCCCGACGCGAAGCACCCGCTCCGCGTCCTTTGACCTGCCAGAACCGACTCCGCAGGTTCACTCAGAAACCTTAGCTGCCATGCAAGCACAGCACGACCGAGTATTCGGTTCGTCGTCCGCCGCCTGCGAAAGCGTATCGCTGGAGTCGCGATCGCCTACTCACGCCAAGGCCGCTTCATCGACATCTGGTCGTTTATGCTCAAGCTGCTCGCGGCTCGCTGGGCATACAACAAATCTTGGAGCTACAAGGCGGCATCAGTGAGGAGAAAAAAGCGCTGCGTCGTCGCCGTCTGGCCGTTTGGATTCGCGAAACCCTGCTCGACCTGGGGCCGACTTTCATCAAGGTCGGACAGCTTTTTTCCACTCGCGCCGATCTATTTCCCAGCGAATACGTTGAAGAACTCTCGAAGCTGCAAGACAAAGTTCCAGCCTTCAGCTACGCGCAGGTTGAGGCGATCGTCGAGCAGGATTTGGGTAAACTGATTCCCGATTTGTTCCGCAGCTTCGACCCGATTCCCCTCGCCGCCGCCAGTCTCGGCCAAGTCCACCGCGCTCAACTGTTCTCCGGCGAAGAAGTCGTCGTCAAGGTGCAGCGACCCGGACTGCGGAAGCTGTTTGAAATCGACCTTGCCATTCTCCGGGGCATCGCTGGCTACTTTCAGCGGCATCCCGAATGGGGACGAGGCCGCGACTGGATCGGCATCTACGAAGAATGCTGCCGGATTTTGTGGGAAGAAATCGACTACCTCAACGAAGGCCGCAACGCCGACACCTTCCGCCGCAACTTCCGGGGCGAATCCTGGGTAAAAGTGCCGCGTGTCTACTGGCGCTACGCCTCGCCCCGCGTCCTGACGCTGGAATATCTGCCGGGAATCAAAATTAGCCAGTATGACGCGATCGAAGCGGCAGGACTCGATCGCAAAAATCTCGCCCAGCTTGGTGCGAGAGCCTATCTGCGGCAGTTGCTCAACGATGGCTTTTTCCACGCTGACCCGCATCCCGGCAACATCGCCGTTAGCCCCGATGGATCGTTGATTTTCTACGACTTCGGCATGATGGGGCAGATTCAGGCAATTACCCGCGAAAAGCTGCTCGATACGTTCTTTGGCATCGCTCAAAAAGACGGCGATCGCGTCATGGAATCGCTGGTCGCCTTGGGCGCACTGGCTCAGCAAGACGACATGGGACCTGTGCGGCGATCGATTCAGTACATGCTCGATCACTTTATGGATCAGCCGTTTGAGAATCAATCGGTTGCCTCAATCAGTGACGACTTATATGAAGTCGCTTACGATCAGCCGTTTCGCTTTCCTGCTACGTTTACCTTTGTGATGCGAGCCTTTTCCACTCTCGAAGGCGTGGGCAAAGGGCTTGATCCCGATTTCAACTTCATGGAGGTCGCCAGACCTTTTGCCACCCAAATTATGAGCAGCAACGGGAATTCTCCGGAAAGCGGTATTCTAAGCGAACTCGGTCGCCAAGCCGCGCAGGTGGGCAGCACGGCTTTTGGTCTGCCGCGCCGAATCGAAGATACGATCGACAAGCTAGAGCGTGGCGATCTTCGTATCCGGACGCGATCGACCGAAACCGATCGTGCCTGCGTCGCCTCAGTAACGTTAATATAGGGACTAACTACGCAATCCTCACGGGAGCGTTTACCCTGTCTGCCACGCTGCTATTGATCAATCACTATGTTTGGCTGGCGGCGGCGGCGGGGGTGATGGCAGCGCTGACAGCAATTGCCCTGATTCGCTTGTTGATTCGTCTCGATCGCTATGAACGCATGTTTTGATTTTCTTGCCTGTGTCATGCTTGCCTTATGAAATGCTCCTGCGCGGGTCTGACTGATCCGGGTCTGCTTCGTTCTGTCAACCAAGACGCCTATCACATCGACGATCGTGGGCGGTTTTTTGTGGTAGCAGACGGCATGGGCGGACATGCAGGCGGGCAAGAAGCCAGCCGGATCGCCACTGATGCCATCCAAGCTTACTTGGAAGAACACTGGGATTCAACCGAGCATTCCAAAACGCTGCTCGAAGCCGCCCTGCTTGAAGCGAATCAAGCAATTCTGCAAGACCAAGCCACGCACCCAGAGCGATCGGACATGGGCACGACGGCAGTGGTGTTGATGTTTCGCGATGACCAGCCCTGGTGCGCCCACATTGGCGACTCGCGCCTCTATCGCCTGCGGCAAGACCAGCTAGAACAAATCACCGAAGACCACACCTGGGTGGCGCGGGCAACAAAGCTGGGGGAAATTTCACCAGAGCAGGCGCGGATGCATCCCTGGCGACATATTCTCTCGCGCTGTCTCGGTCGCGAAGATGTGCGGCAAATTGATGTGCAGGCGATCGAACTTCAGCCCAGCGATCGCCTGCTGCTGTGTAGCGATGGCTTAACCGAAGAACTGCCCGACGGTGTAATTTCTGCCAGACTGCAATCGATTTCGAGCGGCGATCAGGCGGCGATCGCGCTCGTCAACGATGCCAAAGACCAAGGCGGGCGCGACAACATCACCGTTGTGATTGTCTCGATCGACCCGTCCGACTGGAACAACCTGCCTGCTCAGTAGCCGCGCAATCTCAGAAATTTTAGGCGATCGCTTGGTATCCACTGGAAGAAAGCGATCGCATTTTTTTGTCGAATCAGTAGCGTAAGCAGCAGTTTCTTTTTCCTCCCTCGGTAGGATTCATAAAGTACCCAAGAAGAGGGATGGGCGATTTGTCAATTGCTTGTTATCTTTTGTAATATCAAGGAGAGATTAAGCCAAACTAAACAGATCGTCAGTTTGATCTCTTCGCAGTCTTCCCCGACTGCACCCACCATCCGGTCAAAGGAGTTAACCCGTATGATGAACCAGCCCGTTGAACTCACCTTAGAGCAACAGTTCAGTTTGCGATCGTTTGAAACGCAAGTTGAGCGCATGAGCCGCGAACAAGCTCAAGAGTTTCTCGTTAAGCTCTACGAGCAGATGATGATGCGCGAAACGATGTACAAGCACTTCCTCAAGCACCAGTGGGGAATCGAATCTGGTCCGCAGTTCTAGTTCCGCTTCGATCGAAGGTGGACGACCTCCTTCTCTTGCTTTGTTCTATCGCAGAAAGAAGCTGGGGGCGCTGGGGCGTCAACTTCCTAAAAAAATTCTTGATTTGCTTCAAAACTTTTCTATCGAGCTATCGAAAGAGCGCTTTTTCAGTCACCGCTCAAACAAGTCATTCCACGCTAGTGCAGAACTCAGTTCACGATCGCGCTAGATGTCGTCGAATTTGAGTTGTAGTTCAAATCTGCATACAGCGATTCAAGCTTCAGTACAATTTTTTGGCTTTGCTTTTTCCAGTTCGTCTTTCAGCATCTGCTTGCTGACCGTGTAGAGCGAAGTAGCAGGCGAAGAAAAGCCGATCGCTGCCCAACTCCATCAGCAGCTTGCACTGGCTGGGTGGAATCGTTGCAGGCAGCACACTCGTACAGCGCTTTGACTGCTTGGGAAACAGCATGACTCGGTATTGACTGCTTTCTGCCAGTAGGCGGGCAATCTGCTGACCTTGGTTGGTTCGTAGGTCAAGGTAGCAGGGCAGCCAGCGCGGTTCTGCAATACGGCTAAACAGAACGGTCAGCCAGAGCACGACCGGATGCGGAGACGGTGAAAACATAAACCAGTTGTAGCGGGCGCAAATCAATCGGCGCTCGATTTCATGCTGAGGCAGCATCACCCAAACGCTGGCGATCGTTTCGCGACTCGTGCTGAGGATGTGCGGAAACACAATGTCGGCGATCGGTTTGTCGGACGGCCAGGTGGCGATCGTCGGTGTTCCTTCCGACAGGCGCGTGTCAATTTTGGGCGCGGGCGATTTTTGCGCCAGCGCATCGCCAATCCGTTTGCCGAGTTCAAGTCCGGGGCGATATTGCTTATCGAGCGGTTCGAGTTCGTGAATCACATCTGCCGCCGTTTGGGGGCGATCGTTGGGTGATTTGGCAAGACAACTCATCACCAGGTTTTCCAGCAATCGCGGCAGCTTCAGGCTGGAATTGGTGGCTTCAAACGATCGCGGCATTTGCAGCCGATGGGTACGATACCAGCCGCTGAAGTTGAGCGGTTCAGCAATCAGCGGCATCTTGGACGTGAGCATCTGAAACATCACCACGCCCAAGCTGTAGATATCCGATCGCGCATCAAGTTCTCGCCCTTCCATCTGCTCTGGCGACGAGTAGGCCAGTGTCCCCATAAAGCAGTTGGTTTGGCCGCTGTCTTCATGCAGCAGTTTGGTCAATGCCAAAATCCAAAATCGTTGCCAGTTCGCCCAGCGTGTCATCGTGGCTAATCACAATGTTGCTGGGCTTGATGTCGCGATGGATGATCGGGCAAAGCTGATTGTCGATCGAGATGCCCTGATGGGCGCATTGCAGCCCCAAGCAAATTTGCCGGATTAAATTCAGAAAGCGCGGTAGCGGCAGCGGTTGACGCGCAACAACTTCGCTGAGGCTTTGACCGTCGAGATATTCCATCACGTAGAACGGAATGCCTTCATCGTCTACGCCGCAGTCGGAGACGCGGACGATGTGGCGGCTGCGATGTCCGAGTTGAGCGCAGGTTGTGGCTTCGCGCTCGAAGCGGTCTTTCATTTTTTGATTGAGCAAGGCGTGCGACAGAAATTTCACCGCAACGGGAACGCCGCCCAGCAGCATGTCTTTTGCGCCATATACCTTGCCCATTGAACCTTGTCCAATCAGCTTGATCAGGTGGTAGCGCTTTGCCAGGGTATGACCGATGTAGGAATCTTTTGTCGATGTCATTGCCGAAATATCTGCCGATGCCGTGTATGGAACGAACCCGCCCATGTCGTGAACAGGCGGCAAACCAGGCGCTTCTAATGGCCGTGAACACCGCGAGAAGGCGCACACTACTTCATGAAGATTTACCTACCTTAACCTAGATCTTGAGGGACTTCACCAATTTCGATCGCTGCTCACCCAAACAAAGCGAGACTGAAGCATTCCGCCTCGATCGCGCCTGAGCCACTCAGTTTTTCTGGTTAGCAACACACTAAAGACCATTCTAGCGATGCGATTTGGTTCCGGGCGGATCGCACCGCTCGACGCTCAGGCCAAAAATGGTCTTATGGCGATCGAAACTGACTCACCGAAAAGCGATCGCCCGCAACGGACATGGTGCTAATTTCCGCGATCGTCTGCACCCACAATCGCGCCTGTTACTTGGGTGGCGCGATCGACAGCCTGCTGGCTCAAAACTTTGCAGGCGAATTTGAAGCGGTTGTGGTTGATAACGCCTCAACCGATCAAACTCGTGCCATTGTGGAATCCCGCCTGGATCATCCGCAACTGCGCTATGTGTATGAGCCGCAGCTTGGCTTGTCGATCGCTCGCAATGTGGGAGCCAAACACGCCAGCAGCCCAATTTTGGCGTATCTCGACGACGATGCGATCGCCAGTCCGCACTGGCTGCAAACACTCTACGATGCATTTGAGCAAGATCCCGATTTGGCGATCGCAGGCGGGCGCGTGACGCTGCTGTGGCCGGACGGCGTAATTCCTCCCCGCTGGCTGTCGGCTGGCTTGATGCAAAGTTTGGGCGCGTATGATTTGGGGGGGGAATGCGTGTGGATCGATCGCCCCGGACAAACGCCGAGGGGCTTTGAACTACGCGATCCGAAAATCCATTTTGGAG
>JAAUTJ010000236.1 GCA_012031475.1 Leptolyngbyaceae cyanobacterium SM1_3_5
GGCCCTGCTCGCCGGTGCGCTCGCCGCCGGCAAGCTGACGCTGGGCTCGGGCTTCTTGCACCTGCCGCAGCGCCTCGCGGTCTTCCTCAGCCTCTACGGCTGCTTGCTCCTCGCGCTTTTTTGGGGTCTTGCAGCCCTGCGCCGAGGGCTCGAGCCGCGCGAGGGGCAGCTGTTGCTTTTTTCCTTTGTCGCGTTCGCCACGGGCTTCATGTTCGCCACCTCGTGGCCGTCGTTCGAGCCGATCGCCATCCCCGGTCTGGGGCTCGTGATCTGCCTGGCGCTCGCCGCACTGCGCCCGAATCGGCTCGAGCGCCTCGTGCGCACCGGGGTGTGGGCGGGTGTCGGGCTCGCCTTGTGCAGCTGCACCTGGCTCAAGCTCGAAACCCCATTCGACTTCGCCGGCTGGACCGAGCCGGCGGTACGCACGGCACGAGCGGCACCCACCCTGCCGGCGATGAAAGGATTTTTTCTCTCGGCCTCGACCGTCGAGTTTGTCGAAACCGCGACACGGCTGATCGAGGAGCACTCCGCCCCCGACGAGACGGTCTTCGTCTACCCGCATTTGCCGGTGCTCTACCACCTCGCCGGGCGCAGGCCACCGACCTTTTCGATGATCCACTGGTTCGACGTGTGCAGCGACGAGGTGAGCACCACCGACGCCGAAACGCTGCGCACTCATCCTCCCGCCCTGCTGATCGATTTCGGCCTGAGCGAGGACGACTACCGCTTGCATGAAGACGTCTTTCGCAGCGGTCGCCCGAGCGGCCAGCGCAAGCTGCGCGCGGTGCTGCAAGAGCTCGAAAGCCGCTACGAGCTGGTCGCGACCCTGCCGGCGGGCGGCTCGCAGGTGAGCTTTTGGAGACGCGCCGAGCCTTGAGCAGCCGGGCTACCGCGGCTCGGCTAGCGCGAGCGTCGGTACGTGCTCGGCCAGGTACAGCGGCACCGAAAGCAACCGATAGTCGAGCACACCGTCGGGCATCCGGACCTCGAGCCGCTCTTCGGCATAGGCTCCCGTGTGGAGACGGATGCCGGTCTCGAGCCCGGCGCGCCAGAGAAATTGATGCAACGATTTGAGCGAGCCGGCCGCCACCGACTTGACCTCGATCGGCACCGGGCAACCGGCGATCGGCACCAGGTAATCGACTTCGGCGTTGGCGCTCGATGACTCGCTGACCCAGAAATAAAGATCACCGGGAAAACCCGAAGCAGCAGCGAGCAATTGCTGGCCGACAAAAATCTCGGCGACGCGACCGTCGAGAACCTTTTCGAGCGGCAGACTGCGCACCAAATCCAAACCCGAGCCGAGCGTGTGGAGCGCGAGACCCACGTCGAGCGGCAGGAGCTTGGCGGCCGAGCGCGCTCGCTCCCGCAGGGGCGAGCTCAACGAGCTCGTCGGCACCACACGATGGATGAGCAGCGCGGCCTCGAGCTTGGCGAGGGCGTTTTTCATCAGCTGGCTGCGGTAACCCGGTGCAAAATTTTCGTAGCGGAAACGCAGACCGTAGTGGTGGCGGAGATTCTCGAAGGCCGCTTCGAGATAGCCCACCTCGCGCAGGCTGCCAAACCGCTGGAGGTCTTCCGCCAAGGCCTGGAGAAGGTCGCGGTGGACCCCGCGCACGACCGTCAGATTGCGCTCACCGACCCAGCGCGCCACCGCCTCGGGCATGCCGCCGACCAGCAGATAGTCACGCAGCAGCCGCGCGCTGCTCGTCGCCCAGGAATAGCTGAATTCCATCCCGCTGAACTGACGGTCGGTGTTGATGATCGCGAGATAGGTTCCGTATCCGGCGATCGTGGCCTGCGCGATCGCCGCTCCCCCATAAGCCGCAATGCCCGATGCGCTGTCGAAAGCACTGGCGACGGCAGAGGCGCTTTTGCCTGCACCCAGCAGCAAGCCGCCGCCAATTTCACCCAGCAGCAAGCCACCGGAACTGAACAGAATTGTGTTCCAAAGTTTGCTGGCTTCGTAGCGGGTCATCGGCAGGCCATAGAGTCGCGCCAGCGATCGAATCATCACCAAATCCGTGACGGCTCCGCCCATTAAGTCGAGGACGGCGATCGGATTGAGGCCAACGGCGATCGATTTCCACTTGGCAAACTGCCAGATCAAGTCTTCGGCTTCGGCTTTGTGCAGTCTGAGGCTCGTGTTGGCGATCGAATTTTCGCTGCGTCGGGCTTGCCGCAAAGCAGTCAGAGCAAGCAGCGATTTTCCCTCACGTCCGACAGTTTCAATCAGTTTGCCTCGGAGCGGATCGATTTGTGTCGGCGGGGCTTCCCATTCGTGAACGGTGCGCCCGTCGGGATATTCAACGCGCACTTCGATCGGCGCAGGTTCAGCCGCCACAAACACAATATCTTCCGGCGCAATCCGCAGCCGTTCCCCCGAAAACTGCTGCTTGAGCTTGAGATAGATCGTCTGTCGGTCTTGGTCGGGATACAAATCAGTTTTGTTGAAGACAAGAATCAGCGGTTTGTGCGCGTCTTGCAGTTCTGCCAAAGCGCGATATTCGGTGCGCGTAATGTCTCCGGCAATCACAAACAAAATCAGATCGGCCTGTTCGATCACTTCTCGCGCCATTGCTTCGCGCAGTTGCCCGCCGACTTCATCCAGTCCCGGCGTGTCGATTAGTTCGACGTTGACGTTGAGGCCGGATCGGTCGGGCGACCAGTAGATCGATCGGGGATACTGCGTCACGCCATGCAGCGGTCCGGTTTGTAGAATCTTTTGCCCCAGCAGCGCATTCAGAACGGCAGACTTGCCGCGACTCACCAGCCCAAACACGGCAATCCGAAAAATGCCGCTGTTGAGCTTGTCAAGCGCACTGGAAATCTGATCGAGGTCGGCTTTGAGGCTGGCTTGCAGTTCCACGCCTTGCGGCTGACGAGCCGGAACGCGCAGTGCTTGCCGATAGCGATTCAGCGTTTGGCGCAGGCTGGTACGGGCGCGATCGAAATGTCCCTCTTGGGGACGAGCCGGAACGATCGCAGAATTAGACGAACGAGAAGGCGCACTCAAGGCTTCACATCCACAACATTGCATCTCCTATTCTGACTCATGCCGATCGCTCAAACGGTAGCGGAAAACCGAATCTTGACCTTCTACTCGACTGGAGATTGCACAATTAAAGGGATTCAATTTTAGGCATCGACCCACATGACGCTTCAGTTTACGGTTCCCGACATGGCCTGCTCCGCTTGTGCGACCACGATTACTCAGGCGGTGAACGCGATCGACCCTGCTGCAACAATTTCCGCCGACACCAAAACCAAACAGGTACAAATCGACACGGTGGCCGACGAAACCACTGTGAAGCAGGCGATCGTGCAGGCTGGATATTCGCCCGCCTAAGTGGAGATGAGCCGCAGATCTCGTCGCGGTCTGGCAGAATGAGCAGCAGATCTCGTCGGGGCGAAGCAGTCGGCAAGTAGTCTCATGGCATGGGCGCAAGGTTGTCTGGCGACTGCTTCGCCCTTACGCCTCGCCTCTAGCGATCGGGGGGTGCTTTTTGGTCGCCGTGCGCTCTTTGGTCGCTTGGCGTCTGCCTGCGGGCACATAGTTTTCAAGGTGGAAGCGCTGATGTCGATGCCGCGATCGCCCAAAATTTTTGCAATATCCTCGTAACTATAGCCTTTTGCTAAGGCGGCTTTTATTTGATCTTGAATTTGCGTAATGGCTTCCCGCAGCGATAGCTTCTCTTTCGGCTTCTCTGGCAGTTCTGCTAAAAAAGCGCCTGCCTGTTCCACTAATTTTTGAGAAACGATCGAGGTTTTGGGACGCTTTCCTGTCGCGCTCATCATTCTTTTTGCCGAGTTATTATCTCTAATTATCTTATGGCTTGATTGAGCGGCGATCGAATTACAGAAATGATCTGTTGTGGTTCAAGTTCTTGGTTCAAGTTCTGCGGCTAGCTGCGATCGCTGCGCCTGAAGTGTAGCAAAAATTCGGCTTGAAGGCATCCTGCAAATTATGGGTCTGATTTAGCAGACTGAGAATCATTCCTAATAGGAATTCAGAAATAATTTGCCTTGCTGCTGACAAAGCAAATTTTGATCAAGTATCATTTTTGGCTGATTATCTTCATTGAAGAAGCTGTGTTTGAGCGATCAGTTGCAAAAAAACTTTGGATAGTCGGAAACTGTCACCAGCAAAAATGCGATCGAGCGATTCAAATCAATTACTGTTAAGAAAAAATTGCTTTGGACAAGTCAAAATGTTGAGCTTTGCAGGTAAAACGGTGCTAGTGACAGGCAGCGATCGCGGCATTGGTCAAGCGGTTGCGATTCAGTTTGCCGCAGCCGGAGCGCGAGTGGCGCTGCACTTCCATTCGCAGGCGGACGCGATCGAGCAGGTGCGATCGCACTTAGCCGGAAGCGGACACATCACCGTGCAGGCAGATTTGGCGGATGCAGCGGCGATCGAGCGAATGGTGAACGAGGCGATCGCCGCTTTCGGTCACATTGATATTCTCGTCAACAATGCCGGAATCTATCAGGCGCATCCGCTCGACGCAACGGAGTTTGACCAGTGGCAGGCGGTTTGGCAGGACACGATCGCCGTCAATTTGCTGGGAAGTGTTCACACGGCGTACTCTGTAGCACGTCAGATGATTCCGCGACGGCAAGGCCGGATTATTAACATCACGTCTCGCGGCGCATTTCGGGGTGAGCCGACTGCGCCTGCTTATGCGGCAAGTAAGGCGGGGCTGAATGCGTTTAGCCAGTCGATCGCGCAGCATCTCGCGCCGTATGGCATTAGCGTCAGTGCGATCGCGCCCGGTTGGGTGGAAACGGAAATGTCGCGATCGACGCTGGAAAGTCCAGAAGGCGCAGCAATTCGGGCACAAAGCGGCTTCGATCGCGTGGCGCGTCCAGAAGAAATTGCCCACACCGTCCTCTTTCTGGCCTCCGAGCAGGCAGAATTTCTGAGCGGCGGAATGTCGATGTGAATGGCGCGAGCGTATCTACGCAGTTAGAAGAGGGATTAAGGGCTAGGAGTTCGGAATTGGGGTTAGGGTTGAACCTCCTGCCCTCTGCCTCCTGCCCTCTGCCTCCTTCTACAGCGTCCCGAAGCCCTTCTTCTTCTTGTCTTTTTTCTTCTTTTTGTTCGGGGCGGCTGCACCCGGATAGCCTCGGAAGCCCGGACGAGCGCCCATTGGCGGAGCGCCATAGGGGTTCATGCCGTCGCCCATTCCCGGCATTCCCATTCCCGGCATTCCGGGGAAGTTGCCCTGTCCCATTTGCTGCATCAGCGATCGCATCTTCTGAAAATCCGTGACCAGCTTGCTCACGTCATCGACGTTGTAGCCTGCGCCTTGGCAATGCGGCGGCGGCGGCTGGGCGACCCTGCCAGCAGGTCGGGATCGCGACGTTCTTCCAGGGTCATGGAGTTGATCATCGACTCGGCGCGTTTAAGCTGAACTTCGCCCTGCTGAAGCTGTTCGCTCGACAATTTGTTCATGCCGGGAATCAATTTCATGATGCCGCCCAGCGATCCCATATTTTTCAGCAGGCGAGTTTGCTTGAGGAAGTCGGTGAAGTCGAATTTGGCAGAGAGAATTTTCTCCTGCATCTTTTCGGCTTCAACCAGATCGACTTCTTCCTGCGCTTTTTCGACGAGGGTCAGCACGTCGCCCATGCCCAGGATGCGCGAGGCCATGCGATCGGGGTAGAACGGCTGCAACGCCTCGACTTTTTCGCCCACGCCGACAAACTTGATCGGCTGGCCGGAAATCTTGCGGACGGACAAAGCCGCGCCGCCTCTGGTGTCGCCGTCTAGCTTGGTGAGAATCGCGCCCGTGATGCCGATCTGTTCGTGAAAAGTGCGCGTCAGGTTGGCGGCTTCCTGTCCGGTCATCGCATCCACAACGAGCAGAACTTCGTGCGGCTGGACGATTTCCTTGATCCGCGCCAGTTCGCCCATCATCGA
The DNA here is from genome assembly GCA_012031475.1 of Leptolyngbyaceae cyanobacterium SM1_3_5. Classification (GTDB taxonomy): domain Bacteria; phylum Cyanobacteriota; class Cyanobacteriia; order Elainellales; family Elainellaceae; genus JAAUTJ01. Next base: position 5,927 of record JAAUTJ010000236.1, read on the forward strand.
TTCATCGATTTGCAGGCGGCCTGCCGTGTCGATGATCACGGTATCGACGCGATCGACCCGCGCTTTCTCCACACCCGCTCTGGCAATCTCGACCGGATCGGCATCCGAACCCATCTCAAAAACGGGAACGTCGATTTGCTTACCCAGCGTGACAAGCTGATCGATCGCAGCCGGACGATAAACGTCAGTGGCAACCAGGAGAGTCGATCGATTTTGCTTGCGGAGATGCAGGGCAAGTTTCGCCGTTGCGGTTGTTTACCCGTTCCCTGCAAGCCTGCCATCAGCACGATCGTCGGCGCGTCGGTCGCTTCGGCCAAGGGCGCGTTCGTCTCGCCCATCACGTCTAGCAGTTCGTCATACACGATCTTGATGAACTGCTGGTCAGGCCGGACACCCGCCACGACTTCCGCGCCAAGCGCTTTTTCCTGCACGTCGGCCACGAATTCTTTGACGACCTGGAGGTTTACGTCTGCCTCCAAAAGCGCCCGCCGCACTTCTCTAAGCGCGTCTTGAATGTTCGACTCGGAAATTTTGTCTTGGCCGCGAAGCTTTTTCCAAGCTCCTTCCAGGCGATCGGCAAGTGCCTCAAACATAAGCGCAGTGCAGCGAAAAGGATGGGAAATGGGCGCAAAAATCGCCCGTAAACTCTATTGTATCTTAGAGGTTTTCCGCCTTCAGAAGTCGCACGATCGACAGCAAATTCGGAACGGCGAAAGCGCTCCAGCTTCCTTCTGCGCGGCGGCCTTCCAAAACGGTCAGGTGCAGATTGTAGGCGGTGGGAATGCCTTCGGCAGAGAGCAAAATTCGATCGCTCTCCACCTCGCAACTCAAGCCTTCTTCCGGCATCAGTTCAGTTTGAATCGCCTCGATCGCCCCGCTAAGCTGCTCCAGCAATCGACAAAATTCCTCGAATTCGAGTTGGGTGAGTTCGATCGCCCAGTCATCCGCCCCTACCAAAGCACAGTATCGATCGGCAGTCGGATTCCAGCCAATCCGCCAGCCCGATCCGCTGTGTAGCTGCTGCGTCATGGTTGCAACTGCTGTGCGGCGTTGGGTTCTGCCGGAACCTGACGAGGCGGGACGATCGACGATTCGTCCGACGATTCATTCACGGTTGCGGAAAATAAGCTGACCAGCACATCGATCAGGGCATCTCGCTGGGCGCGGTTTAGCTGCTCGATCGCCGCTCGATCGCCCTCGATCGGATTTTGCCGCAGCGAATCCGCACCGGGATACAGCCCAGAGCGCATCCACTCGTTGCGCCAAATAGTCGGCCATTGT
>JAAUTJ010000237.1 GCA_012031475.1 Leptolyngbyaceae cyanobacterium SM1_3_5
ACGGTACCGGGGAGTGTGTAGGACGCGGTCCAGATGCCGCCGGCGTTCGTCCCGGCGACGGCACTGCCACCGCCGAACTGGCTGAAGTCGAAGGTCACCGCCGCAAGATGGCGGTGTTGTCGCCGGTTGCGGAATTGTCCCAAGTCACGGTCACGGTGTCGCGCCGCGGTAGATGCGGACTCCGTCCGTCACATTGCCGCCGCTGATCGCGATCCGGGGTCGGAGACGGTGGGTGCGATGGTGTCCACCGCAACGCCCGCGGTGTCGGCCGTGGTGGCGTTGCCGGCATCATCGGTCACGGTCAACCGCGGCGCTCAGAACCGTTACGCGTCCGAAGCCGTATGTCCGCAGCAGAAGAGCGAGGGGCCACAGCGTTGCGACATGGAACGCGAATGTCACCAGCCGCCCAGCAATGTCGAGCGGGACCCCGTCCGGGCGAATAATGCGACAATCCATCGGTAAAGCGGGAATTCAAGGTATCGCCGAGGGCGCGCCTAGCACCGGCGTCTCGTAGGCAAACCAGGGCCCACCGTGCAGCACCCAGTAGGCTGACACCGCGGTCTGGGTCTGCCGGAACGAATGCATGTCGAGCAGGGGCTGCCGCAGCCCGATTGCCAGCACGTAGACGGCGTGTGCGAGAGCCGCGGCGAGCAGGACCATAGAAGAATATTAAAGCAGGCGCTCGGCGAACTCGGTTTTCTCCGAAAGGAAGCCAAAGCCCGGATGCACGGCTTGCGCCCCGGTTTTGCGCACGGCCTCCACGATTTTGTCGATCACCAGATAGCTTTGCGCCGCGGGGGACGGCCCGATGAACACCGCTTCGTCCGCCTGCTCCACGCTAATCAGCCCAACCCGTCCAACCACTTCACTGAAATTCGAGGGATTGACCGACTCGATCGATTCCACCGTATTCACCGACTCGCCATTGATCAGCGGACGGTAAGTTTTGCCCAACTGATCGCGGACGGTTGTGAAGGCGGCAAGGGCGCGATCGCGGATTTCCAGCACGGCATAATCCGTATCGGCAGCGTTGTGGAATTCTGAGTGATTTTTGATTTTTGATTCTCCAGTTTCCATGACGGGCGGAGCAAGCAGTTCTTCGATCGGTCGGTCTTCCAAATTCTGCTTCAGAAAGGAACTGTTCGCCGTATTTTCCAGCAGGCGACGAATCAGGTAGGACATGCCGGGAATCAGTTCGCCATACGGACAGTAAACGCGGACACGATAGCCGCGATCGACCAGCGCTTTCGCCAATTTATCGCCCATGCCGTACAGCACTTGCAGTTCAAAGCGGCGACGCGGAATGTTCAGCGTTTCGGCAATGGCGATCGCGTGAGCGTGTGACCGGACGTTGTGAGAGCCGATCGCCGCATACAGATATTCGTTGTTTTCGAGCAGAATTTCGGTCAGCCGCTCGAAGTTAGCATCGGTCGAAGATTTTCCGAAAAGACGGGAAGTTCCCAATCTTTTTGAATCGCCTTAATGGTTTCCTGATCCCAATATGCGCCTTTCACCAGCCGAATCGTGATCGGCACGCCGCGCTGTTTTGCCCAGTCGATCCAGCCGCGCAAATCGGCTTCGGTATCGCGGAGGTAGGCTTGCAGCGTGACGCCGATATCCGTCCGTGACTGGAATTCTGGCTCAGTCAGAATCTTTTTGAGAATGGCGATCGTGATGTCCTTGTAGGCGTACTGCTCCATGTCGAAATGCACGGCAGCACCGAGTTCACGAGCGCGACGCAGCAGAGTACGAATGCGATCGCTGACTCGTTCTTCACTGCCCGCCGCATCCAGCGGATCAAACTGTGAATAGAACGCTGTCAGCTTGACGGAAACTTGAACACTGGGCAAAGATTCACCGCCCGCCTCGTCGATTTGCGGCACACGCGACCAGGATTTTGACGCCTCGGCTAGCTGCTGCATCAGTTCCAGATAGCGATTCAGATACGAAAGCGCTTCGGCCTCGGTGATTACGGCTTCACCCAAGAGATCAACTGTGAAGGTCATCTTTTGGCGGCGCAGTTGCTCGATCGTCTTGATCACCTGCTGGATGTTTTCGCCCGCAATGTATTTGTGCGCCAAGGTTCGACCGCGCCCGAAACCGTCGTCGCGGCGACCTGAGCGGGCACAGATTCCAGATTGGTGAAATTCAGCAGTCCCTTCATGGCAGCAGGCAGTTCGACTGAGGGATCGCCCAGATATTCCTGCATGTGCCGAGCGATCTCAGCCTTACTTTTCAGGGCGGGCAGGCAGTCGATGAAGCGAAACATCTGGACGCGCAAGCCCGGATTGCCCATTGTCCAGGCCAACAACTTGTCATCCCAGCGCATCTGATCGCGCATTTGAGCCAGAAACGATCGCTTCTCCCGCGTGGCCGACAATAGTTCCTTGGCGATCGCCTGCGTTTGCGTTTCGTAATTCGTTTGCGTAACTTGTACAACCACAGCTAAAGTTCCCCCTTTTTGGCAGTCAGGCAATGTGGATCGATCGCGCCTGCTGCTGCTTGAAAGCTTTCAATATTCTTCTATTGTCGAAGCTTTGAGGTCAAACTGTGGCTCAAGTTAAAGTTACATGACGATCGCCCCAGCTTAATGCGGCTTCCTGAAGTGATTTGCGCCGCCAGATGCAGAAGGCTAGACTGAGAGTACATCAGTTCTACAATCCTTCAATGGCTGAAAATTCAGATTTTCGAGTTGATATTGACGAAGCCCTGACAGCCTTAGGTCAATTTCCATATTCGGAGACGGATCTGCGGCTGCTCAGTCCTGACGAGTGCGGAAATATTTTGGTGACAATTCTCAATCGATTTACAACGCTGGGCGATCGAGGACTAACGGAATATTGTGATTGGGACTCATTCAAAGAGCCAAAGTACTCAGTCCGGGTAGAACACGCGCCCGCCGATTTATGTAGGGTTGTGCCCCTCGATGAGCCTGTCTGGTTCGTTGCCGAAGATTGGTATCGCAATAAACCGCACGATAACTTCTGGCTTTACGAAGGAAAAATTGAGACGATCTGCAACTTGCTCAACGAAATGTATGAGTTTCGGTATTACGTCGTTTCCAAAACATACGACTGGCTAATCTCCGAAAATCCTCAAGACTGCTTAATCGGTGTTGGCAGCAGCATCGTTGAAAAGATGCAATACCTAGTGTCAATTGGCGAACTCTGGGCGCTCTAACTGACGACGCATAAACTCCCAGCGCCGACAAAGTAACGCTGGGAGTTTCATCCAGATTGCGATCGAGCTTTAGAGGACGTTTGAAAAGGTGAGGGGTGTGAGCTTTTACGCCAAACGCCTCACCATCAGCCGAATCATGGCAATGTAGATCAACGTCTCGGATGTTTCGGGCAACAACTCATAGTCTCGAACTAAGCGCCGCGATTGCATCAACCAGCCAAACGTGCGCTCGACGACCCAGCGCTTTTTGAGTAGGACAAAGCCTTTGGTTTGCTCTGGTCGCAAGACGACTTGGACAATCCAACGGCACACATCCATCACCCAGACCCGGAAGGGATTGCCATCGTAGCCCCCATCAACCCAAATGGTGTGCAGCCGGGATACGGCTTTGTCCATGCGCTTGACACGCTTGAGGACTCGCTTACCGCCTGCACGCTCACCCACATTGGCCGCTGTAACTAGAACGCGCAGGACTAAGCCCAGTGTGTCCACACTCAGAAACCGTTTGCGCCCCTTGATGAGTTTGCCCGCATCCCACCCAACCTGCTCACTCACACCTGCGGCAGTTTTGACGCTTTGCGAGTCGAGGACGGCTTCGGAGGGACTTGGCTCTCGGTCGTTGTCCAGACGCACCCACTGGTGCAACTGGTCATGCATCGCCACCCAAGTGCCATTGATGCGCCAGGTGCGAAAGTACGTGTACACCGTTTGCCAAGCCGGAAAGTCACCGGGCAGATGTCACCGGGCAGATTGCGCCAGCGACAGCCCTCACACAGCAGATACAAGATCGCGTTGAGGATGTCCCACATCTCGACCGTGCGGGGGCGCCACCAGGCTTGGGTGGCGGAATCAGGGGTTCAATCAGTTCCCATTGCTCCTGGGTCAAATTGCTGGAGTATGCTTTACTCATGGCTCTCAAGGGTGCTGTGATTGTGTATCTACAGCGTATGCCCGGAGAGCTTTTTTACGTCATCTCTGACTTCTCAAACGTCCTCTTAGACAATCGGAAAAGAAATCGCTAGAGTCAAGAGATGAAAGAACCTGTGACTCGATTAGATTATTGCCAATATCTACTGGTCAGCCAGATCAATTACACGTTGACGAATTTTGCCGACCATAGTGAGCGGTTTTCACATGATCAGATCAATCGGTATCTGGCAGGGGAGAAAATCACACCGCGATTGGTGTGGGAGAACGTTGCCACTCAGGTGGTTCAGAGTCAGTTTGGCTATGTCGTCTTTGATGACACGGTACTCGATAAGCAATACTCGTTTGCAATTGAGTTAGTGCGGCGGCAGTACAGTGGCAACACACATGGCGTGATCAAAGGGATCAAGGTGGTGAGGTGCATCTATATCAATCATGAATTAGATCAGTTCTGGCTGATTGACTATCGCATCTACGACCCAGATGGCGATGGCAAAAGCAAACTCGACCATGTGCGAGAGATGTTGCGTCATACCGTGTATCACAAGCAGTTGCCGTTTCAGGCCGTGCTGATGGACACGTGGTATGCCACGAAGGACTTGATGTTGTGCATTGAGGCATTAGAGAAGCTCTACTACTGCCCGCTCAAAAACAATCGACAAGTCGATGATTCGGAGGGACAACAGCCCTATTGCCGGGTCGATACGCTGGAGTGGAGTCCCACTGAACTTGAACAAGGCAAGCGCATCAAAATCAAAGGCTTTCCCAAAGACCACAAAGTGCAGTGTTTCCGGGTTGAGGGGTCTACCCACCGCACGGATTTCGTCGTCACTAACGATGTCGCTCAGGATTCGACTAAGGCAACACAACAGGTGTGCGGCTTGCGTTGGAAGATTGAGCAACTGCACCGTGAAGCCAAGCAGGTGACGGGATTAGAAGCTTGCCAGTGTCGCAAAGCGAGAATTCAGCGCAATCATATTGGTTGTGCTTTTCTGGTTTGGGTCAGGCTTCATGCCTTAGCTCAACAAGCGGGGCAAACCATCTATCAACTCAAACATGGCTTACTTGATGATTACCTCTGTCAGCAACTCAAGAACCCATCCCTTAAGATGGCTGTTGCGTAAGTCCTAATGGATATGAAAACGTGACATCTTCGTAAAGGTCTTCGATCGCCCCTTCAAACTTGATGCTTTGCAGTTGGAAGGTTCCGTGTTCGTCGGTGTAGGACTGCAACACCCACAGCCCTGCTTCGTTGCGGCGGAAGCATTCGACTCGCTGGCGCTTGGTGTTGATCAAGACGTATTCTTGCAAGCTGTCTAGCGTCTGGTAGTCGGCAAATTTGTCACCGCGATCGAATGCCTCAGTCGAATCAGAGAGGACTTCGACAATTAGGCAAGGAAATCGCTTCTCTAGAGGAGTTTCTCGATCGCGGGGATCGCACGTCACGAGGATATCGGGGTAGTAGTACCGATTGAGTGATTCGATTCTGGCTTTCATATCTGAGATGTAGATCCGGCAACCCGTCCCCCGGATGTGGCTACGCAAGAGGGTTAATAGGTTTCCAGCGATCGTCACATGGGCATCGTTTGCCCCAACCATCGCGTAAATTTGCCCATCGATGTATTCGTGCTTGACGGGGCTGTGTTCCTCCATCTGGAGGTATTCTTCGGGTGTGAGGTAGGACTGTGGCAAGGCAATCATCGATCGATCCTCAAAGATAGAGCGGCAAGTTTTTTCAGCGAGAGTAGTTCTATTTTGCCAGCTTTAGTTTAGAGGAGCGATCGGGTAAATTTCTCAGTTTAGAGTTCTCCCCGAAAAGCTCTCTGAAGAAGGGAATTAAACGCTAAATTTGATTCTTCAGAAGCCGACTCGTGCTGTCTTCGCAATTGAGAAGTTTGCCAAACTATTTCCGCAAAACGCTCCTGAATATCTAAGGCAGGAATAGGTGCATTCATCTCTAACAGCTTCGCTTGAGAGACATTCAGCATTGAACCGCTTGTTCCAGTAGCTTTCTTCGCAAGTAGGCTGCGGTACTCAGGATCTGCTAGTAGAAATCTTAAATATTCAACATTAGCAATTTTGGAGAATGTTTTTAATCCGCCACAACTTATCAGGTAGAAATAAACGCTCGCAGTCATTTTCAACTAAACAAGTAGCTGCAACTAATTCTCTTGTATTTGCTCTACTGAAAAGTAAATCGCCCCTTCGAGGAACAATTGGCGACTTCTTGAATGAAGGATTTTTAACTGCTTTATTCTCGTTAGGTTGAAAGCGTCCTGAAGTTACAGCGCTAATCTTTAAAACACCCCATTCATCTTTCTCCTGCTTGCGATCTTCTCCATTTACACTCCATCCAGCTTCAATTTGCTGAATAACTTCACACATAGGAATTACTTTCCAGCCCTTCGGATTTGTAGCCGGATTACCAAACATCTCCAGAAAAGCCGATCGCAACAATTCCTCAGTTAGAGCGATCACCTCTCGTCGTTTCCGTCGAACTGCATCAGCGCGATCGAGTATGGCAGCAATACGGCGCTGTTCTTCGATCGGGGGAAAGGGAATTTTGAGATCTTGAAATACAGGAGTTCTGATGTGAATTTGCGTACTACCGACCGTATAGCTTTTCATGTAAAGACGGAATGGCTCATAATTTGACAGCCATACTAGAAAGCTGGAATTTACTCGATCTTCATCAATGCGAAATCCATAAGCACCTTGAGCCAAAATATACTGTTGGCTTGAAGATCGTGCTAAATCTGCAATTAATCCAATAGATGGGCCAGATGGCACGAGATCTCTTAAAGTCACTGCTAAATAGGATTGATCAACAACCGATTTCTGATGGCTTTGAACAAAGTTTTCAGTAGTAAAAGTCTTCTTCTTTGAGTCAACTAGAACTGTGCCATTCTTCTAGATCGCGCCCTTGTGTAGCACAGGAAACCCTTGATCTGTAAAATCTTCCGGTTCAAAAGGTGCACCCCCCCTCCAATCCGAAGTTATATCAAATCCGGTTAATCACCCATAGTTAGCTGCGACCACTGGCGAACTAACTGCCTCTGCCCACCCATAGAAGTTCGTCAGCCCTCGGATCAGATCG
>JAAUTJ010000238.1 GCA_012031475.1 Leptolyngbyaceae cyanobacterium SM1_3_5
TTCCACAATTGGAACTGTCCTGTGGACAACGCTGCTGACCGCTGCCGGATACTTTCTGGGGCGACAACTACGAACTGGTCGAGGAGTACATTGCTCCTGTCTCCAAGGTAATTGCCGCAATTATTGTGGTCTCGTTTCTGGTTTGGGTGGCGCGTCGCAAGCTGCGATCGACCTAGCCCGCCACAGTTCATCGATCGTAACAAACTCGTAGCCGCGATCGAGCAGTTGCGGAATCAGGCGATCGACCGTTGCCGCCACGTCTTCGCCGCCACAGAAACCGTCATGCAAAACGATGTGAGCGCCATTGCAGGCTTGAGCGAGGACGCGCTGCACCACCTTCGCAACACCGGGACTCGCCCAATCTTCGGGCACGACGCTCCACATCACGGGGCGATAGTTCCACTGGCGCAACTGCCGGAGAATTTGCGGCGTAAACAGTCCATTCGGCGGACGCACATCGCGAATGTTGGCCTGGGCATCGGCTAAATCAAGCTGACAGGCTTGGGCGATCGCTCTTTGCGTCTGCGCCAAACTTTGCTGGAGTTCGATCGAACTGAGTAGCGGAAACGATCGATGGTCATATCCGTGCAGGCCGATCCAGTGGCCGCGCTGCCAAATCTCGTGAGCCAGTTCCGAATTGCGATCGACGCAGATGCCCAGCCAGAAAAAGCTGGCGGTGACGGCGTGGCGATCGAGGACTTCAATTAGGTCGGGCGTGTAGCGCGAATGCGGCCCATCGTCAAAGGTCAAGGCGACAACCGGGCGATCGGACATACCTGCCCAGAGACAATCGGGGAACGTCGGCTGCAAAACGCGGTAGAGATGGGGCAAAAAAGCAGCAATTTTTCATGCTTTCATTCTGGCACTGCGGTCAGCTTGCTTGCGAGCAGGTTTGCCGTACCTTGGCCGACTGCACCAATGACGTGAGGACATCGCTGGTCATTGGCTTGACCAGGAAGCCGTCGAGTCCAGAATTGTCTTCGTAGTTCCAGTTGGGCGTGTGAAAATCGCTCAGGGCGACGATCGTTGCGCCGCTGGAATGTTCGGTATTGCGGAGTTCGCTGGCGATCGAGCGGTGCGGCTGCTGTCCGGCCAGAATCACCAGACAGGGAACGGTTTCATGCGCCTGTGCGATCGCTTGTTCGGGCGATCGCGCCACGATCGTTTGACACTGCAAGTGGTTAAGCAGACCTTCCAAGACGCGAACGTCATCGGTCGGAGGAGCTAAGACTAGAACGTAACAAGAGTAACTTTTCATTTTTTTGGGTGTGAGGCGACTATTAATATATCGGATCGAAAAAGGCAAGTTCTTGTTGGGAAATCGGCCATAAAATCAGATAGGCAAATGCTTTGAAGCGATCGACAGGCAATTTCTAGCTTTCGTTTTTCTTCGCTTTTATCGTTCAAATGCGCTTTCTTTTTGGATAAATATAACTTTGAGTAAACTGTTGTTTTCTTAAGTAAAGCTTTTCTCAAAGGATGTATTTTCTAAGTCATTTGCGGTAGACGATCGAGAAGCTAGCCTAAATCTTACCTGCCTCAGATTGAATTTGTGAAACTATTCCTTTTTTATTAGAAATTTCTTCATCCTTTGGCAGTCTTAATTATCTTTTAACTTCAATTTCTATTAGTATCAAAAAGAACTCGTTTGGTTCGCGAAGCAAATCGTAGCCTCCTGTTGTTTCTACTGAAGCGATTCAATTTCCGCAATTTTCTTAGCAGAAAAAAAGAAACTACGCAGTGCCAATTCAGGCTTGCTCTTGAACTGCTCCGACACGGACGCGATCGATATTTTGGCGGCTTGCCGTTGATCAACGTTGAGGCAGAGCGATCGTAAGATAGAATAGAGACTATTCAATTTTTGCGGACGCTTTTGATGACCAGAAGATGCGAAGCGTTGACCTTTCGGTCGCATCCTTTACGGAAAATCGATCGCAGCGGATGTAGAAGTTAATACAGGCACTTCCTGGAGGTTGAACATGGCTCAGCTTAAGCGCTGGGAATCTCCCCGGCGATCGGGTCGCAACGACAAAGGCAAAGGCGGTACTGCAAGAGCAAGACAGTTGCGTAAACAGCAGCAGCACCTGCGCCAAAAGCTCAAATCAAACCAATCGACCAGCGAGGGAGGAGTCAATCTTCCCTCGTTTTTTTAGCTGCAAAAATCCCACGAAAAATTATCCAAAGGTCGAATTCATCGGGCGATCGCGCCCCTCTGCTCGCTCTACGCTGCTCAGGAAGTTTGCGTAAGTGCTATCGTCAAAAACAGCGAGTCAAAAACAGCGAGCGAATCAGCGCAGGCGAAACGGGAGAGATGCAGTGGAGCAAGACCGCCTCGAGCAGCAAATCGCGCTGGTGCAGCATCAACTCAATGCGCTGTGCGACAATTCGCCTGTGCTGGTCAGCGTTCGGGAGATGCTAGCGGAGCTTACCCAGTCGATCGCTCACCTCGAAGATCGATCGCAGCACTATCAAGATTTGTTTGAATTTGCGCCCGATGCCTACTTGGTGACGGATGGACAAGGCCAAATTCTCACCCTCAATCAGGCGGCGGCCAGACTGCTGGATCGATCGCCCAATATTTTAATGGGGCAATCATTCGGTGGCTTGCTCACAGCCGACACGAACTATCTGTTCAGAAAAATGCTTTCTGCGCTTGAGCAAGGTGCAGTCAGCCAGACGCAAGAAGTTTGTTTGCGCCATCCGGACTGCTGTGTGTTGCTGAGCGGTTCTGCTCAGCGACAAGCCGATCGCGTCGTGCAACTGCGCTGGCTGCTGCACGACATTCGCGATCGCAAATCGATCGAACAGCAGCTTCAGCAGCGCGTTGAGCAGGGAGAATTAATCGGTCAAATTGCCCGTCGGATTCGCCTTTCACTCAATCCGCAAGAGATTTTGAGCAGTGCTGTCGATGAAGTGCGACAGTTCCTTCAGACCGATCGCGTGGTGGTCTATCGCTTGGCTGCGGACGGAGCCAACGATCGTTGCAGAATCAGTCAATGGTGCATGGCCGTCCGTTTTGGGGGTGGCGCTTGACCCTGACCAGATGGCAAACGCATTGCGTTCTACAAAAAGCGCAATTTTGCGGCGATCGATGATGCTGAGCAAACTCCCTTGCCGCCCGAAGTGCGATCGCTGGTGCAGCGGCATCAAATCAAAGCCGCTTTGGTGACACCCATTCTGCAAGACGATAAGCTGCTGGGATTGATTTGTGCCCATGTCTGTGCGGCTCCTCGCCAGTGGAAGGAGGTTGAGGCTGATTTATTGCAGCAGCTAGCCGACCAGATTGCGATCGCGATCGCTCAGTCGGAACTTTATCAGCAGGCGCAGCAGCTAAACGCTGATTTGGAAGAAAAAGTCCGTCAGCGCACCGAAGAAGTGGAACGCGCCCTGAATTTTGAGTCGATGCTGAAGCGGATTACCGATCGCGTCCGCGATTCGCTGGATGAAGGTCAAATTCTTGATGCGGCTGTGCGCGAACTGACTTTGGTTTTGGAGCTAAGCGGCTGCAATGCGTCCCTGTATGACCTCGATCAGGGCATCTCGACGATTTGCTATGACTACACGAATTCGATCCCGACCTATCAAGGACGAGTCGCGCAGATGGATCGATTCCCCGAAATCTACAGTCAGCTTAAGGACGGCTTGTACTTTCAGTTTTGCTCGCTGCTGCCCAATCCGGTGCGCGGACAGGTGGCGATGTTGGCCTGCCCAATTTTTGTTGATCCGGATTCGTCGCAAGGCATGGATCAAGCGGTTTTGGGCGACTTATGGCTGATTAACCACAGAGATTACGAGTTTAACGAGGATGAAATTCGGCTGGTGCAGCAGGTGGCAAACCAGTGTGCGATCGCCATTCGTCAAGCTCGCCTCTTCCAAGCGTCGCAAGCGCAGGTCAAAGAACTCGAAAAGCTCAACCGCCTCAAAGACGACTTCCTAAGTACGGTTTCGCACGAGCTAAGAACGCCAATTTCCAACGTCAAAATGGCGATTCACATGCTGAAAAATGCGCCCGACGAAACGCGCCGCCAGCGCTATTTGCAAATTCTCGAAGCCGAATCAACCCGCGAAGCCGAACTGATTAACGATCTGCTCGACTTGCAGCGGCTCGAAGTGGCAGCAGGACCAGTGACGCTGGAAACTTTGCCGCTCCAGCGCTGGCTGCTCGCCCTGATCGAACCGTTCAAGACGCGAATCTCACATCGGCAGCAGCGCTTTGAGGTCAACTGCCCTGCCGATTTGCAGCCGATGACCTGCGATTTTGGGATGCTCCAGCGGATCTTGGCTGAACTGATGAACAATGCCTGCAAATATACGGCCAGCGATCACCAAATCACCCTCACCGTTTGGCAGGCAGACAATTTCACCGTGTTTCAACTGCAAAATCAAGCGCAGATTTCCACTGCCGAACTGCCGCACATTTTCAAGAAGTTCTACCGCATTCCCGATGCCTGATCCCTGGAAGCAGGGCGGAACTGGACTCGGACTGGCGCTGGTGCAAAAGTTTGTTGAACGACTCCAAGGAGAAATTGAGGTTGAGAGCGATCGAGGCTGGACAATCTTTACCGTCCGCTTGCTGACGCAGTTTTTGGGAAGAGGGGTTAGGGGTTAGGGGTTAGGGGTACCCCTGTTAAGGTGAACTTTTGTACTACATTTGATTCACAGGGATTTCACCGATTTCCAGTTTAAGGCGGTTATTCAGCAGGGGCGATCGCTTAATTTTTATTGAAAAAGAATAATTTTTGAAAAAGAATAATTCTGCCGAAGTCTGAAATGCCTGTTTTGCGCTCAAAGCCTGAGGCATTAATGAGTACAAGTGGTTCCCTTAACAGGGGTAGGGTTAAGCTCTTGGCCGACCTTAGAGGAGGGAGAGCGATCGCCGCACTCGTCAAATTGCAGCAAATCGCTACCAAAAGCAGCTAGCATGGCAATCAATCAGGGGTTAGGGATTAGGAGTTAGGGGTTAACCCGACACCCGACACCCGACACCCGACACCCGACACCTGACACCCAAAATGCTTCGCCTCCGTCGCTTGCTTCTCGCCTGCCTGCTGATTGCATCGATCGCCCTGAGCGGCTGTAGTCCGGCTGCGTTTCGCACCGAGGCCGCGCAGATTCCGCGCTTGGTGGTCAGCGGACTTTCCGATCCCAAGACGTTTAATCCCGTCACGAGCAATGAAGTCAGTGATGTGTTTGGCTTAATTTATGATGGATTACTTTCCCAAAATGGCGAAACGGGCGAGCTAGAGCCGGGGCTGGCCGAAGCGTGGGACGTGTCGCCCGATCAGCTTCGGATTGTGTTTACGCTGCGCGAGAATTTGAAGTGGTCAGATGGCGAACCATTCACAGTTGATGATGTTGTTTTTTCGTTCCAGTCCATTTATTTCAATCCGGATATTCCTTCTTCCATTCAAGAGATTTTTCGTATCGGTGAAAAAAGGGAACTACCTAAATTAAAACAACTAAACGATCGATCGGTGTCTTTTATTTTATCCGAACCCTTTGCTCCGTTTTTACGTTTTGTCGGCGGCGCGAATATTTTACCCAAGCATATTTTGTCAGAAGTAATTAAAGCAAAGACGAAAATGGTAAACCCAAATTCTTGCAGACATGGGCGATCGATACAGATTTGACTACCCTAGTGGGGAGTGGAGCCTACAAACTCAGTCGTTATTTACCCGCCGAAAGACTAGCTTACGATCGTAATCCCTTTTATTTCGTTCTCCTTTACCTAACATTCCCAAGATCGTCTATCAAATCATGGGTTCGCCTGACAGCGTTGTGCTGCGATTCCGATCGAAGGAAATTGATGTTATCCCCCAAGTGCGGGGTCAGGATCTTTCAGATCTTAAAACGCTTTGAAAAACAAGGCAAGTTTCAGATTTATCCCCTTGGTGAAGTCAGCAGTCGTAGCTTTATGATGTTTAACCTCAACCGTGGTAAAAACAAAGCTGGAAAACCCTTTGTCGATCCCGTTAAATCCGCTTGGTTCAATGATGTCAACTTCCGCCGTGCCATTGCCTACGCCATCGATCGGTCTGCCATGATCAACACCTACTATCGTGGTTTAGGTGCGCCCCAAGATTCCCCCATTCCTGCCATTAGCCCCTATCATTTTCTCGCAAAGATGATATTCCATTTTATGATTACAACCCGACCAAGGCACAGGAACTTCTCACAAAATCAGGTTTTAAGTATAACGAAAATAACCGATTAGTCGATCAAAATAATAACGAAGTTCGTTTTACCCTCATGACTTCTACCGGCGGCGCAGGGGCATCTTTAGCACCGATGATCAAAAATGACCTCGATCGGATGGGAATTACTGTCGATTTACAGATTTTGGAATTTACTGCCCTGATTGATAAACTCGATCGATCGAAGGAATGGGAAATGGGTATGCTCGGCTTTGGGGGCGGTATTGAACCCCACGGTAGCTTTCATTTATGGTATTCAGAGGGGGCATCCCACCTGTTTAACTCGGCGCCAAATCCAGGGGAACCGCCCTATCCTGGTAGAGTCATAAACGACTGGGAAAAACAAATCGATCGGTTGTTAATCAGCGGGGCAAAAGAAATAAACGAAGCCAAACGGAGACAAATCTATGGTCAATTCCAAACGATCGTGCAGAGTCAAGTTCCGTTAATTTATCTGGTCACACCCCTAGCCATGACAGCAATTAGCGATCGGGTGGAAGGCGTAGCTCCTACACCAGCCGGGGGAGGCTTATGGAACTTAGACGAACTAACCCTCAAGGAATAGTAATTGCCCTTCTTGATTTATTTTAGAAATTTTTGCTAAACAAACTAAATTAAGCTATATTTGCTAATGCACTAAAACTGCGGTCATGGCGGAATTGGTATACGCGCTACTTTGAGGTGGTAGTGGGCAACCGTGGGAGTTCGAGTCTCCCTGACCGCATTAAAAAGTTTCGTCCTCCCAACCACAGGAAGCACAACGCCAATGGACGGGGGGCAACTTTAATCGAGAAAACGTGTAATTACATTCGGGACATCTCCCCGTAAATATCGGATGCCATTCGTATTCCGCCAAAACTTCATAACTCTCAATATCTTCTGGTTCCCACAATTCGGCACTCTCAAAGTCATGGCAGTAGGGCGTAGTCACTCCTGCAGGATGGAGGGCACAAATAAGGAAATGGCTATGGGCATAAAAGCGGCAACG
>JAAUTJ010000239.1 GCA_012031475.1 Leptolyngbyaceae cyanobacterium SM1_3_5
TGTGCAGCTAAAGCAGGCGATCATTCGTTCACAAGTCCGGCGATTCGCTTCAGTCAGCGCTGGGCGGAACGCTGCGCTGATGAACTGGAAAGCTGGGCTGCCGCGTCATGCTCGGCCCCAACGGGCCAAAGGACAATCCGTTTCCGGTCTTCCTGGCTTCTGCCTCAGACAAAATCGATCTGGCGATCGTCTTGGGCGGCGATGGCACTGCCCTAGCCGCTGCCCGCAATTTGTCTGCCGACAACATTCCGATCTTGGCCGTCAACGCTGGCGGCCATTTAGGTTTTTTGACCGAACCGCTCGATATTTTCAAAGAAACGGAACAGGTGTGGGATCGGTTGCTCAACGATCGCTTTGCCGTCCAGCGGCGGATGATGATGCAGGCGACCATTTATGAAGGCAACCGCACGAACCTGGAGCCGATGAGCGATCGCTATCTCGCGCTGAACGAGATGTGCATCAAACCTGCTTCTGCCGATCGGATGATCACTTCGTTCCTGGAAATGGAAATCGATGGCGAAGTGGTCGATCAGTATCAGGGTGATGGCCTGATCGTCGCCACGCCAACGGGATCAACCTGCTACACGCTGGCGGCAAATGGCCCGATCGTGCATCCCGGCATGGACGCGATGATCGTCACGCCGATTAGTCCGCTCAGTTTGTCAAGTCGATCGATCGTCCTGCCTGCCGGATCGGTGGTGAGTATCTGGCCGCTGGCCGATCGCGACCTGACCACAAAACTTTGGATGGACGGCGTTCTCGCTACGTCGATTTGGCCGGGACAGCGCGTCGATGTCCGCATGGCCGACTGCGATGCCCACTTCATCATCCTGCGCGAAAATCATTCTTACTATCAAACCCTGCGCGAAAAGCTGCAATGGGCAGGCGCACTGGTTCACTACAACAACAATCACCGCAATTAAAAGATTGAACTTTGGTCTAGCGATCGAGTTGGTGGCTTTTGAAAGGATGGGGAACGATCGATCCAGTCGTTCTATGCAACTTCAATCATGCTGCCTCCTGAAAAACCGCTTTCTCAAGAGAATCTGCTTTTTGAGCGCGAAGATTTGGCAATTTTCAAAATTCCAGACGTAAAAACTCGCCTCAACACCCTACAAAATTATTTCTTCCCAAGATTAGATATTCTTCTGACACAAAGCCTAGAACTTGTTCAAGAAATCTACGGCATCAATCCTTATGAGCGAATGACGATTCTTCGCACTCCAAATCATCGAAAGGATGCCAAGGAGAATGTTGATTTCTCAATTGTGAAAGTTGGTGTTGGCGGAAAGCGAAGAACCGATCGCCCCCTACAGGTTCTCCGCAAAGATGGTCAACCCTATCGACTTCACAATGGACAATTGTGCTACGTTATTGAGCCAAGTGGAGAAGTTTATGTATGGTTATGGATTTTGGGCGGATTGAATCCGTCTTTCAATACTGAATATTTAGCAGGGTGGCAAGATTTGCTAGTTGAAAACTTTGAGACTTTGAATAGCATTTTCGCTCTACGCCACATTTCTCATGCAGACGCAAAACATTTCCTAAACTTTACTGATACTTTGAATGAAGAATTTGTACATTTGATCGAATCAGATGCCTTGCAATTTTTCTCGCCAACTTATTTCTTGCCGATTAGTTTCGATCGCGGTCTCTTCCATCTACAAATGGCATTCGTCGCGCTTTATCCACTTTTAGATGCTTCGATCGATCTTGAAGAAGGTCAACCACATCGACTCAACGAACTGCTCGAAGCCTACATTAAATGGTATCAGGAGGACGGAGCAGCGAAATGGTACGCAAAACATCTCCAATCTAATTTGGATGAGGATGAGGAAGATGAATCGATCGAGCTTCCAGAACTCGACGACTACCGCTTCATTCGAGCGGGTTTGTGGTGGGAAGTTTTAGCGAGCAATCACTGGAAATGCTGTAGCTGTGGTCGCACCGTGAAAGAGCATGGGATCACGCTGCACGTTGATCACATTTTGCCGCGATCGAAAGGTGGAACCGACAGCCGGGAAAATCTCCAGTCGCTCTGCATGAAATGCAACATCGGCAAAAGCAATCGAGATTGCACCGACCTGAGACGATAGGTAAAGCCATTACTCCTGCATAAATTCATTTTTGTTTCCAAAACTGTCAAATTGAGCTTCAGAGTCCCCCACTCGTGGGGGATTTAGGGGGCGATGCGACCATTCATGCAGAAGGCCAATTAAAAAATCCTCCGAATGGGAGGATTTAGCGGAGTGTGATTTGAGCGATCGCCTAGTGCCGTCCTTTCTTGGGCATCGGCAGACCGATCGTGGTGTGGAAATCTTGCTGGACTTTGCGCGTCAGGCGGCGCGACACTTCGCGGACGACCTGATTGAGGAGGCGATCGCCCGTCGATCGCACCAGCGACTTCGGCAGGGCGTGAATGAAGCGGGGAAAGTGAATGGCGACTTCAAGATTCAGTTCCCAGTCGATGTAGGTGTGCTGTGACTCCGTTTCGGTCAGCAGCATCGTCGCTTGAAAATCCACGCTGTAGCCCGGAGATTCGTAGTTGGGGATGGCGATCGTTTGGATGTGGTAGACGCAGTGGTCTTGCGGCAGCAGTTCCAGGCCGATTTTTGGCTCAACTTCATAGCCAAATGCACCAAACTGGCCGATCGTCAGCGCATAGCCATTCGCGCTGAGCGGTTCGATCGCCATCGGATGGGCACAGCGAGGAAACCAATCGCGATGGGCATCCATGTAGTCCAGCACAATTTGCACAGGAGCATTCATCTCCATGCAGTTGGCATAGTGACCGTGAAACAGCATCGGTTCATCGTCTTTTTGTGAGAAGATGCTGGCCTCTTCGACCTCAGGCAGACCGTGAATCAAGCCCGAAGAAACTCGCATTGGACTGGGAGCTTCCAAGGATTGACGTTCGGCTGAATTTGCCTGCATAAATACTCTCCTGCGATCGTTCCGGGACTGGGGAGGGGCTGGTTGACTTGGCATCAGGCGGTTAGGCGCTTGGTCAGTCTAGCGTATGGGCTAGGGTATGGGGCAAGAATCTACCAGTGAACCATAGCCTGCAATCTTGTTCAGCATATCCTGTTAACTAGAGGGCGTACCCGCTTGATCTACGCAAAGATCAAAGGGTACGAATCGAGAAAGCGATCGAGATCGCTTGATCTTACGGAAGCGATCGCCGTTGGGACAGGACTTCACCCATTATCACCACTTTTTCGGAATTGTTCCGCCCGATCGACGCTTCTTCATCCTTCTTTTGTTTTACCCCTTGATCTATTAAAAAGAGAGACTATGAAAGCATTTGTAGCAGGAGCTACGGGCGAGACGGGTCGCCGGATTGTGGCCGAACTGGTGCGGCAAAATATTCCCGTCCGGGCACTGGTGCGATCGACCGAAAAAGCCGCCCAGATCCTTCCGGCTGAAGTGGAACTGGTGACAGGCGATGTGCTAGATATCAATTCGATTCGGGCGGCGATCGGGGATTGTACCGTGCTGCTGTCGGCAACGGGCGCGGCTCCCAGTTTTGACCCGACGGGGCCATACAAGGTCGATTTTGAAGGTACGAAAAATCTCGTTGATGTCGCCAAGGAAAAGAACATCGAGCAGTTTGTGATGGTGTCGTCGCTCTGTACGTCCAAGCTGCTGCACCCGCTGAATTTGTTTTTCCTGATTTTGGTGTGGAAAAAGCGGGCGGAGGAATATTTGCAGGCCAGCGGTGTGCCTTTTACGATCGTGCGTCCGGGCGGTCTGACGAACGAAGACGAAAATGCAGATTCGATCGTGATGTCGGGCGCGGACACGCTGTTTGATGGCCGGATTGCTCGCTTCAAGGTGGCGCAGGTCTGCGTCGAAGCGCTGACCAATCCGACTGCCAAAACAAGATTGTCGAAATTGTCGCCAAAGCCGAAGCGCCCAGCCGCAATTTTGCCGACTTGTTTGCGGGCGTTTAACGTCAATAGGGGCACGACCTGTCATGCCCCTACGCGGGGCTTCACCTAGCACTCGATCGAATGGCTGAACCCGCCCGCTTTGAAGAGGCAGATTTGCAGCGCAATTTTATCCAGTTCTCTGCGCTCGATGCTGCCAAAATCAGCAGTTCCTCGGTTTCTATCAATTAAGAGTCGTGGCGATCGACGATTGCCTCCATTGTGCTGCTGAGATAGTGGCCGGACATAATGCTGCTCGACAGACAGTATTTGTTGATATCCAAGCGGTGGAGCGTTTCAAACCCGGTTCGACGTTGGCGATCGTTCAACACCCAGTAGCGCTGCACGATCGATTCTGGCGCGATCCAGCCTTCGCCCTCGACGCGACCGAGTTCGCTGTGTTGCAGGACAAAGGTATATTGCCGTTCACCCGGATTGAGTCTGCCGCGATATTGAAAGGCGACTTCGGGGCGATCGATCGCCGGAAACATCAGCTTTGTCACCATCGTGTACCAGCCGTCGCGATTCCAGGCCACCAGAATTTTGCCTTTGACGATGACAGGCAGGCCATCGCGATCGAGCCAGCTTCCTTGCAGCGTCCAGCGGCCTGCTTCCAAAAGAAAAGTGTGAGACACAATAGCCATTCCTGATTTCTTATCCACAAGGCCGATCGAAAGACGCTGAGTAATCCTTCATCAGTATTACCTAGGAAGCTGGCGACTCGGTATGTAGCTTTCCCCCACAATCACGGCTTGCGCTGCGCCTGTCACGTCAGGAAGATTACCGGGGATGCCCAAGTGATGCCAGTAAGCCAGTACCGCAAAGGCGATCGCTTCCTTGAAGTCGGCATTCAATCCGGCTTCGTCCGTCGTCAGCACAGCGGCTTGGAGGCGCACCTGAATTCGTTCTTGCAAGTAGCGATTGCGACTGCCGCCGCCACACAGCAAAACCTGGTCGGGCATCCGAGGCAAAAAGTTCTCGTAGCTATGAACGATCGAGGCGGCTGTCAGTTCCGTCAGCGTAGCAAGCACATCGGCGAGATCGAGGTGCTTGGCTTCGGCCAGTCGATCGCTGAGATAATCCGCGCCAAACAATTCGCGTCCGGTCGATTTGGGCGGCGGTGCTTGAAAAAAGTCGTGTGTGAGCCAGCGATCGACCAGTTGCAAGTCAGGCTGACCGCTGGCTGCCCATGCACCATCGCGATCGAACGTTTGCGCTCCATCGGAGAAGTGTTGCACAGCCAGATCGATCAGCGAATTGCCGGGGCCAGTGTCCCAGCCGCGCACTTTGCCGCCATTTGCAGGTAGATGCGTGACATTGCCGATGCCGCCGATGTTTTGGACGCAGCGATCGAGCGTCGGATGCGTCAGCAAGCAGGCATCGACAGGCGGAACGAGGGGCGCACCTTCGCCACCCGCAGCGATGTCGGCAGCGCGGAAGCTGCTGACGGTGGGAATTTGGGTGAGATGGGCGATCGTGGCTCCTCGTCCAAGCTGGAGGCTGTAGGCCAGCGGGTGGCCGATCGAGCGGGGACGGTGAAAGACGGTTTGACCGTGTGAGCCGATTCGATCGACAGGGGGCCGATTGGTGGCAAGGGCGATCGCCGCTTGAGCAAACACAGCCGCAATCTCGTCATCCAAAGCGGCAAGGTCAGCCAGGGAAAGGACGGCTCCGCCTGCGATTGCGAGGATGCGATCGCGCAAATCAGCGGGATAAGGATACGTTTGGGCGGCGATCAGGTGAGCTTGCAGATCGTGAGTTGTGCCGCCCAGTTCGACTAAAGCTGCATCAATGCCATCTACCGAAGTGCCGCTGATCAGGCCAATGACTCGCATAGAAGTTTCTCAGTTGGGAAGTGCGCCGAGTCCTTGGTTGGAGCCGATCACGACGATCGCTTCGCCTTGACGCAACCGCCGACTCGGTAGGGGATTGATGTTGAAGCGGCCATCGGAACTGACGGCCAACAGTGTCAGGTCGTATTTATTTCGCAGTTGCAGTTCTGCGATCGTTTTGCCGTCGAACGCTTCGGGAACCAGTAGCTCGGCAATGCTGTTTTCCGGGTCAAGATCAAAGCGATCGAGAATATTCGGCTGCGTCAGCGATCGCGCCAGTTCACAGCCTGCCTGGTGTTCAGGAAAGATGACGTGATCGGCTCCGACTTTTTTCAGCAGCTTTTCGTGGATTTGCGACGAGGCTTTGGCGACCACATGCTGGACGCCGCCATCCTTGAGGTTGAGCGTCGTGATCACGCTTTCCTCGACATAGTTGCCGATCGCCACGATGATCGTGTTGAACTCAAACACGCCTGCTTCTTTGAGGGCAGCGGGATCAGTCGAGTCAAGTTCGATCGCTCGCACCGCCAGATTATCGCTAAGCAGTTGGGCGACGCGCTTTTCGTCTGAGTCGATCCCCATCACTTCAAAGCCGGAAGTGTGCAGCGTTTGGCAGACCGCCCGCCCAAATCGTCCCAATCCGATTACGGCAAATTGCTTGCTCGGTCGCGTACTGCGTAGACTGCCAAAAAAGCCTAAAGAAGCCAGGTTCACCAATTTTCTCCGAGGATGTCGAGCAACTGCGAAAACGTTCAATAGTAAGCCTCGGTCTAGACTAGCAGCGATCGATCGCTGCTTTAACCGACCAGCAAATTTTCCTGGGGATAGCGGATGGCAGTCGGCTTGGGATCGCCCAGCAATGCACCAATCAGCAGCAGAACCCCGACCCGCCCCACATACATCGTCGCCACCAGCACCAGTTTGGCAAAGACGGACAAGCCTGCCGTAATTCCCGTTGACAGCCCGACCGTACAAAATGCCGAAATCACTTCAAACAAAATTTGAATAAAGTCAAGCTGCGGGTCAGAAATCGTGATCAGTCCGGTCATGATAATCACGGTGATCAGCGAACCGACTGCGACCGCGATCGCCTTGAGAATGACCGGGATCGGCAGTTGGCGCTCATAGATCTGCACGGTTTCCTGTCCGCGCAAAACCGCAACCGTGCTGCGCGTCAGAACGCGCAGCGTCGTGGTTTTGATGCCGCCCGCCGTGCTGCCCGGACTGCCCCCAATAAACATCAGGGCGATCGAAATGAACAAGCCCGCCGTTGTCATTTCACCGACATTGATCGTGTTGAATCCGGCTGTGCGCGGCGTGACGGCGGCAAACCAAGCGGCCAAAAGGCGCGTGGTCGGATCGAGCGGAGCCAGCGTACCGGGATTGTTGACCTCGGTGAGAAACAAGCCGATCGTGCC
>JAAUTJ010000240.1 GCA_012031475.1 Leptolyngbyaceae cyanobacterium SM1_3_5
CGAAGTCAGGGGAAAGTTCGATCGAGTGCTGGACATGACCAAAACGGGGCGGGCATGAAGTTTGGCCGTTCTATCCCGAATGGATCGAGCAGTTTGATTTACGCAATGTTCAACTTCCCGCCGTCAACACCGACCTGAACCACACCACGCTTCAGCGGGTCGGCCAGCAGGTCAGCACTCAGTTTCGCCGCTATGAATTGCCGTTTGCGCCGTACAATTTGCGCCACGCTTGGGCAGTCCGCACGATTCACTTTGGCCTACCGGATGCCGTCGCCGCCCGATGATGGGACACTCGATCGCCATCCACACGCAAACCTATCACCGCTGGCTGACGCGGCGCGATCAGCAGCAGGCAGTGGAAGCGGTTTTGAGTCGCAGGGCAGCGATCGAGTAAACGACTCGTTGCCCAAATTCGATCGTGCGAGCGACATTGTTCCGCAAGCTGCACGGCCAGCCAAGCTGATTCGGACTCGATCGTTCGATCGGGGTGAGCCTTGGCCTGCCCTGTTTTTTCTCTCTTGTTCTCCGTCAGTGCGATTCATTTATGAACCGTTCACCACCAGCCCTAACAGATGAGCTTGAGCGTTACTCAAACTTTCCAGGGCTTTCTCGGCTGCGGTTTTGTTTGTTTTATTGAGCCGCACGACCAGGAGAATGCTGTCAGTATAGGAGGCAATCTGAAGCGTATCTGCTAGCCCACTCAAAGGTGGAGCATCATAGACGACTAGATCAAAGCTGCCTGCAAGCTTGCTTGCCAAAGTTTGCATTTTTGCTGACGAGAGGATTTGAACCGGATCGCTCATTGCTTCCCCGCTCGGCAAAACATGGAGATCGCTATTGATATTGGGCTGCTGAATGATTTCTTCCAGCGAAAGGTTTGAAGAAAAAATTTCTCCTAAGCCTTTTTGCCTCTGTAAGCTTCAGTCGAGTTTGAAGCTGCGATCGCCTCAGATCCGCATCCACCAGCAGGACGCGCTGTCCCATTGCGGCGGCGGTTTGGGCGAGATGCCACGCGACGGTGGACTTGCCATCGCCTGCTTGGGGTGAGGTGACAACGATCGTTTGAATTTGCTCTCGATACGGTTCAGTCTGCATCATTTGCAGATTGGTTCGCAGCAAATTAAAGGCTTCTTGAAACTCAAACACATCATAATCATCGGGCTGCGGCATAAAGGGCAAACTGCCAGTGACGCTTTTTTGCAACTGTTTGAGCGCCGTTGTAATCTGTCGCCAAAGGTTTTTTCGCCGCCGCGACTGAATGTTGTATTCAATGCCCAACAAGTCAGACTGTAACGGAATTACAGCCAGAATTGGCAGCTTAAATCTGCGGCTAATGCTATCAGGCGAATGAAACGTTTTGTCGAGTTGCTCCAGGAGAAAAGCTGCCCCGACTCCTAACGCCAAACTCATCGCTAAACCCATCATTAAACTGCGGGTGGTGTTGGGGGCAACACTGGCCGCAAACTCTGGCGGTGGCTGGACAAGCTGCCAGGGAATTTCTTTTTGAGCAGCTTCGACCTGAAGCGTTTCTCGAACGGCCAAAAAGCGATCGAGGCTTTCAGTGGCAATTTGCAAATCTCGCTGCAAATCGGTGTACTGACGCGAGAGTCCGGGAATTCGCTGAAACTGCTGGGCAAGCGCGGCTTGAGTTTGCGCGATCGCCTGCCGCTGCACTTCGAGAATTTGAATTTGATTGCTAATTTCAGCCGCCTTACCGCCGATCGCCCGCTGCGCTTCGCTGCTCAGCAAGCTTAATAAATTCGTTTGCTGTTCACGCAGCACTCGCACCGTCAAACTGTCTTCTTGAAATCGCGTTTTCTCTAGGGCAATTTGCGCCTCTAGCTCGCGCAACTGACCGACCAGTTGCTGATAGGTTCCAGAGTTGTTGAGGGCGGCGATCGCGCCTGTTTCTTCTTGCAGTCTGGAGAACTCTGCGCGGGCTTGTTTAAGCTGCTGGTCTAGCTCTAGCTGCTGCTGGCTAAGCTGTTCCGACTGAGATGCAACTTGAGCCGCTTTACTATCGGGTTCAAGAAACTGATTGTCTTGACGAAAGCCTTGCAGTTCAAGCTGAAGCTCATTCACGCGCTCTTGGGCAGAAGAAAGCTGCGTTTGCACAAATTGCAAGCCTTGACGCAGATTGGTTTGCCGTTCGTTCAGGCTGTAGGCTAAATAGTCTTCCGAAATTTGCTCCAGCACAGCCGGAACTTCGGCGGAGTTGCTGCTGCGATACTGCACCTGAATAATTTTGGTGCCGCGAAGCTGGGTAATCGTCAGCCCCCGCACCAAATCGCCATAAGACAAATTCGGGTAGAAGGGACGCAGCTTTTCAACACTGCGCTCCAGCAAGCCCGGACTTCGTAGCACCTGAATTTGCGTGGGGTAGTCTAGCTCAGCGGGTCGGCTGCTGCCATTGATGTTTGCAAGATCGGCATTGGCATTGTTTACAGGCTCGACCAGCAGGCGAAACTCACCCACATATTCCGACTGCTGCCTCAAGCTGGGAGGAATGAAATAGGCCAAGCCGAGCAGTCCGACGCCCGCAATCACCCACCAACGTCGCCGCATCATGTCCCAAATGTTGATGCCCTCTTGAGAACTGCTAGGCGGTTGAGCGGCGGCTGATCCCCGAATCGGAACTGGTTTGGGCACGCGGCCATTCCTCTCGATCGATGGTTGAAATTTAGGGTCTCTCATAATGCCATGTGATGCTTGACGCAGGACACTCGATCGAAAATGGGGGCAGAGGCAGAGATCAATCTATAAACCTTGAAACAGACTGAAGAACGGCAGAATGCGGAAGATCGGTTCCAAGATGTTCGAGGCGCTATCACCGATGCTGGCAAGGCCATTGCGATCGACAATAATCACATCGTTGCTGAACAAAATCGGATTATCTTCCTCCAGCCCTCGTTCAAAATCCACTTCGATGCGGCGCTGCGTCAAGCTGCCGTTGGGGTTGATGCGGATGAGTTGAACGGGTGCGTCGCGCTCGTCGATTAAACCCGCCCGCACTGAGTAATGCTTGGTTGAGCGTGGTGTTGGCGGGCACGTCAATCGAGCCGGGACTGTTGGCTTCTCCCACGATGCCCACGCGAATCGTACTGGGGGAAAACGTTGGAGCCTGTCACCTGCGCCATTTCTGCGGCAGACATCGCTTCGGCCTTGGCAACGGTGATGCGATCGCCTGACTGCAACACCAAATCCTGGCTGAGGTCTCCCGTCGTCACAAGCTGCCACAGATCCAGCGTTGCCGTTTGCACCGTGCCGTTGCGAGCCGTTCGTTGAACTTGCACCTGACGCAGATTGGCCTCCGGTCGAATTCCGCCCGCCGCCTGAATTGCCTGCGTCAAAGTCGGACGATTGCCAACGTTACTTTCAAGCCGATATGCACCGGGACGCCCGACTTCTCCGACCAGCGCCACGTTGACCTGTTGCGCCGTATTCGAGGCCAAGTTAGAAGCGGCAAGCTGTTCAGTCTGCGCCACGCTGACGCTGGCAGTCGGCGTGATCATAATGGTGTCGCCGTCTCGCAACGTTACGTTCTGGCTCAGGTCGCCTTCTTCGAGCAGCGCCCAAAGATTCACTGCGATCGTTTGAGGAGCGCCACCCGGCCCAACTCGCCGCACCTGAACTTGCCGCAGGTCAGCAATTTGCGTGACGCCGCCTGCGGTTTGAATCGCTTGCGCCACGCTCACAGGCTGCGTATCGCTTGAAGGCATCACGTAATATCCGGGCTGCCGAACTTCTCCCGCCACCCCAACTCGCATCGGACGCGCCTGCGTCAAGCTCACCGTGACGCGAATATTCCGCAGTTCGCCGCTGTAGCTTTGGGCGATCGATCGTTCCGCCTCAGCTAGCGTCATGCCGTTCACCGACACGCTGCCAACGACGGGCAAATTCACCGTTCCATCCACCAGAACGCGCTGCGGACCGCTATATTCCGGCACATTAAACAAAGTCACCTGAATGGAATCGCCCGCCCCCAAGCGGTAAGACTGATCGATCGCAGCGGGCAACTGTGGCGCAGCGGGCAATTGCGGCGCGGCGGGCTGCACCACATCCAGGGGTAGCGATGTCATCGCGGCGGGTGCGGGGTTGCGATCGAGTTGAGCGGCGACTAGGGTTGCAGTTGCCGCAACAAGCTGTATGGTTGCGGCAGGCGTGACGGCAGGCGTTGCGGTTGCCGCGACAGGCGGTAAGGTTGTGGCGGGCGTAGCCGCTGACTGATTCGGCGGCGTGACCTCTGGAGCCGCAAACCGGAGTGGAAAGCCTTGCGGGTGGGGCGATCGCCTGTGCGGTTGGAGCCGTGATCGCACGGCTGGCAGTGGCCGGCACGGCTGGCAGTGGCAACCGTGCTTTCATCAAGACCGACTGAACGAGCAACAATGCGATTCCAAGGCAGACCGAGGCGTTCGGGTGTGCCGATCGATCGCTGGGCAGACGGAAACGCGATCGCTTGGCTCAAGGCGATAGGATTGCTTAAGGCACGAATCTGGTTCGAGTTGGGCAGCAGTTGCGGTCTAATATTCAGTTGACCTGCGGGAATGCTCGCCGTTTGATTGCGTAAAGCTAGACTGCGTAAAGCTGGGTTTCGCAGCGTGGGGCGATCGCCGCTGATTGTCTCTGGCGGAGAAACACGAGATGCTGGCGCGATCGGGGGTTGATTGTTAGCAGCGGCGTCCGTCTCCGAGTTGCCCGGAGCAGAAGGCTGAATTGGAACACGGCTATCTCCTGTGGCGTTCAGCGTGAACAGCGCCAAAGGACAAGCAGCGATCGTTGAAAACAAAACTGGAGCAGGAACGCGCATCGATCGACCTGTGGATGAGGACACGATAAGCCGAGTACTGATAATTACTACAGCCCATCCTAGGAGTGTCAGGATAGCTTTCGTGAGAAAACTCTTAACAAGAGTGGCGATTTGAGGTCGGTTTAAACAATCATCTTTGCAGCTTTACAAAAGACAGATTTGTGATGAAGTATTTGTGAATTTTGGTCTAGTTGCTTTGTGAACGTTCGCGGAGATCACATAGGATGACGCACAGGGAAATCACAGATTAGTGCGTCATCCACGTCCAGGCATCCACCCTTTGAATTAACTAGAATTCAAATTTCTAGCTAATCGCTTCAGGTCATCGCTTTCGCTTCGCAAATTACTCTTAAAAAAGAGATTGATTGCACTACCAGCGAATCGAGCATCAGGGAAAGCCTACCCAGAAATTTGTTTTCGATCGCGCTGATTCTTCAATTTGTTGACAATCAGTGATTCAATCTACCCCGCTTATTCTGTCTTGACTATCTGTAGCTAGCTGCTTGCCTGTAGCCGTATTGTCAGCCTCAGCTATGCTTGCGATCGATTCGGTTTGGCTTCAATTCAGGAGTAGAGGCTAGTTTCACAAATCTTAGATTGAATTGACCTGAAACATTCAATCGATTTACAAAGACGTGATCTAGCTGATTATCAACTCTCACTGCCAGTTCCGAAAAAAGCTTTTTGGAGATGGTGTTACAGTGCATCACCACTCGCAATATTTCTTCAGCACTCTGCTTCTAAGCGATCGACTTGAAGCGCGATTTGCTGCCGACGTGTTGCATTTTCTTTATCACTCACTGAACACCCAAGGTCGTTATGCTCTTGACCTGTTGTTTGCTGACGGTTCTACTCGTTAGCGCTTCATTTGTTATTAGTTCAATTCCATTCGTCAATCAATTTGCCCGAAAACACCGCAAATTCGATTCGCCCTCAGCCCGCAAGATGCACCAGCGTCCGATTGCAAGACTGGGCGGAATCTCAATTTGTTTGGGCACATTGCTTGCACTGATTATTGTTTGGCTATTTGCAGGTCAAAGTATTTTCTCTACGACTTTATCTAGCAAAGTAGCTTGCGTACTATTGGGAAGCTTTGCCTTTTTTCTTATTGGCTTGGCAGATGACCTGATTAGCTTGTCTCCTGTCCTGCGGCTGGTGATGCAAACCGGAGTAGCAAGCTTAGTTTGGCTGGCAGATGTTCGGATTGATTTCATGTCGCTGCCCGGAATTGGGATAATTCATCTCGGCTGGCTGAGCTTACCCATTACGATTCTCTGGCTCGTTGGAGTCGTCAATGCAATTAACTGGATTGATGGATTAGACGGCCTTGCCTCTGGCGTTTCCTGCATTGCGGCAATCAGCGTTTCCATCGTTTGCCTTTTCACCGGACAGTATGCGATCGCGCTGGTGATGCTGGCCTTGGCGGGTAGCCTGCTCGGATTTCTATATTACAACTTCAATCCCGCTCATATTTTATGGGTGATGGCGGGTCGTATTTCATCGGTTTTATGCTTGCTGGAACGAGCATTATTGGACTCGTCAAAAGTGCAACCATCACCGCGATCGTGCTGCCGTTTCTAATTCTGGCAGTCCCAATTTTTGACATGATTGCTGTGATTGTAATGAGATTGAAAAATGGACAGTCGCCGATGAGTGCTGATAAGCGTCACCTGCACCATCGCCTGCTCAAACTCGGTTTGTCTCATCGCTTTACAGTGCTATTTATCTACACTTTGACGCTGTGGACAGGAAGCATTGCGATCGCCCTGGCTGGAATTCCAAATAGCTTCTATGGCGTGATCGGCGCAACAATTTTGCTGGGATGTAGTTCCTGGCGTGCCTGGAATTTAGCTCAGCAAAGCTAACAGACTTTTTGAGGTTCATCTAACCACTTCATCGTTCTCTTTGCTTTCGATTGACAAAAGAACGATCATTTACCCTTTGCCCCACCCCAAAGCAAATTGTTTGTTATGAATATCAGTGATTGGCTCAAGAAGAATCCTCAAATTAGCTCTGATTTTATCGGTTCTGACACGGCTGAACTGGTCAAAGCTAAGCGACTGAAAGTATCAGTTGTAAATCAATTCTTTCCCCCCGATTATGCTCCAACGGGTCAGCTAATCGAGGAACTGGTGAAGCAACTCGATCGCCAAGGTGCAGAGGTAGAAGTTTTTACCGGACAGCCCGGATATGCATTTAATGCAGCCAAAGCACCTGCATTTGAAAAGCTAGGCCGAGTCAAGGTGAAGCGATCGCGCACGTCGCAACTTTTCCCGAATCGAATTCGGGGAAAGCCATTCAATGGCATTTTGTTTAGCATCCGCACATTCCTCTATTTGCTCAATCCTTCCGCCAGCGCAACAT
>JAAUTJ010000241.1 GCA_012031475.1 Leptolyngbyaceae cyanobacterium SM1_3_5
AAGACCGTCTCAAAGGCACATTTGACTTTGGCGATGGCCGTCCGGTCGAGGAAAACAGCCCGAACGTGATGAAATTCTGGGCAGACAACGCCTCCTACCCTTACAAGAGCCACGACCTGTGGTTTGTCACCGAAGATCAGCGCTGGGGCTACATTCCCACCAGCACCGATGCCAAGGCACTGGTCGATCGCGTTAACCGTGAAGATTTGTGGAAAGAAGCAGCCAAGGCGATCGGTCAGGAAGCTGCCATTCCCGCCAGTTCGTCTCGCGGCGTCGAAACCTTCTTCGATGGCGTCACGTTCGATCCGGAAAACCCCGCCGCTTACCTCAGCAGCCTCAAAATCAAAAAGGCTTAATTGGGTCGGGTGTCGGGTGTCGGCTGTTTGCTGATACCCGACACCTAACACCTGACACCCCAATCCCTAATCCCCAACACCTCACATGACTGCACTCACCAGCCGATCGCGCCGCCGCTTTGATGCTCCCAAAATTGCTGCCTTGATTTTCAGAAGATTGGTTCCGCCTCTGTCTGCGCTGGCAATTTTCCTGCTGATCTGGCAGGGACTTTCCACCAGTGGCCTGCTCGCCTTGCCTAGTCCCACTCAGACCATTGCAGATACCTGGGAACTGATCGCCAATCCGTTCTACGACAACGGCGGCACGGATAAAGGCTTGATGCTACAAATCTTTGCCAGTCTTCAGCGGGTGGCTTTGGGCTTCACCTTGGCGGCGATCGTCGGAATCGCGCTCGGCATCCTCACGGGCATGAGCCAGTTCATGTATGAAGCAGTTGATCCAATTTTCCAAGTGCTGCGAACGATTCCCCCGCTGGCATGGCTTCCCATCTCGCTGGCCGCTTTCCAGCAGGCGCAGCCCTCGGCCATCTTCGTGATTTTCATTACGGCAATCTGGCCGATCATCATCAACACCACCGAAGCGTCCGCCAAATTCCGCAAGACTACAACAACGTCGCTCGCGTTCTGAAGCTGTCGCGCCCCGAATACTTCACTAACATTCTGTTTCCTGCCACCGTTCCCTACATCTTCACCGGACTGCGAATCGGCGTCGGTTTGTCTTGGCTGGCGATCGTGGCTGCGGAAATGCTGATCGGCGGCGTCGGCATCGGCTTTTTCATCTGGGACGCCTGGAACAACTCGCGGATCAGCGACATTATCATCGCCCTGGTTTACATCGGCATTGTGGGTCTGATTCTCGATCGACTGGTGGGCTACGTCGCCACGCTGGTTGTGCCGACCGAACAGAAATAGGCCATCGATTCCACGCTCGACTCCTGCTCGACTCCCCTTACTTCAAACGCCATGACAGTTTTTGTCGAAGTTGACCACATCGATCGCGTCTTTCCCCTCCCGGATGGCGGCGAATACATTGCCCTCAAGAATATCGACCTCAAGATCCGCAAAGGTGAATTCATTACGCTCGTCGGTCACTCTGGCTGCGGCAAATCCACCCTGCTCAACATCATTTCCGGTTTGGATCAGCC
Organism: Leptolyngbyaceae cyanobacterium SM1_3_5; assembly: GCA_012031475.1. Taxonomy (GTDB): domain Bacteria; phylum Cyanobacteriota; class Cyanobacteriia; order Elainellales; family Elainellaceae; genus JAAUTJ01. The sequence goes on from JAAUTJ010000241.1 coordinate 1,502, forward strand.
GACTGTGGGCGGCGTTGTCCTGGAAGGGCGGCAGGTGACAGAACCCGGTCCCGATCGCATGGTCGTCTTCCAAAACTATTCGCTTTTGCCCTGGCTGACGGTTCGCCAAAATATCGCCTTGGGAGTGAATCGCGTTTTGCGCGAACTGCCGGAAGAGGAGCGCAACGGCATCATTCAGAAGCACATTCAAATGGTCGGGCTGGCTCATGCCGCTGATAAGATGCCCGGACAGATTTCGGGTGGGATGAAGCAGCGGGTCGCGATCGCCCGTGCCCTTGCCATTCGTCCGAAGCTGCTCTTACTGGATGAGCCGTTTGGCGCGTTGGACGCTTTGACGCGGGGCGGACTGCAAGAGCAACTGATGCGAATTTGCGAAGAGAGCCAAGTCACCTGCGTGATGGTGACGCACGACGTGGATGAGGCGCTGCTGCTGTCCGATCGCATCGTCATGTTGACGAACGGCCCCGAATCGAACATCGGTCAGGTGATCGATGTGCCGTTCGAGCGTCCGCGATCGCGCATGGAAGTTGTCAACCATCCGAACTACTACGGACTGCGAAACGAAGTCGTCTACTTCCTCAACCAGCAAAAGCGCGTCAAGCAAAAGAAAGTCAAGCCGCTGGTGGCCGTTGCAAAGAATGGCCTTGAAAAAGTCAACCTCGATATCGGCTTCATTCCGCTGACGGACTGCGCTCCGATCGTCGTGGCGAAGGAAATGGGCTTCTTTGAGAAGCATGGGTTAACTGAAGTCACCTTGTCTCGCGAACCAAGCTGGAAGGCGATCGCGCAGGGCGTCACGGGTCGCCGCCTCGACGCCGCCGCAATGGTGACGGGAATGCCGCTCGCCCTGACGCTGGGATTGGGAGACAGTGCGCCACAGCCGATCGTCAGCGCGATCACTTTGTCGCGCAACGGCAATGCGATCGTGTTCAGCAAGCAGCTTTTGAATGAGGGCGTCCGCAGTTTGGCGGATTTCAAGGCGCTGATCGATCGCACCCCGGACAAAGTTCACACGCTGGGCATGGTTCACGCCTCGTCGATGCATAACCTGATGCTGCGCTACTGGCTGGCATCCGGCGGCATCGACCCCGACAAAGACGTGAATCTGACGGTGATTCCGCCCGCGCAGATGGTGGCGAACCTGAAGGCCGGAAATATTGACGGCTTCTGCGCCGGAGAACCCTGGAACGCCCGCGCCATTCACGAAGGATTGGGATTCGTAATCGCCAATGACCTCGACATCTGGCAGGGTCACGCCGAAAAAGTCTTGGGAGTCCGCGAAGACTGGGCAAATCAGTATCCGAAGTCGCATCTGGCCTTGGTGAAAGCCTTGCTGGAGGCTTGCCAATACTGCGACGATCGCCGCAACCGCGAAGCCATCCTCGAAGTGCTGTGCCGCCCGCAATATCTGGGAACCGATCCGGCCTACACGCGCCCCGGATTTTTGGACGCCTACGATCGCGGCGACGGTTCACCCTTGCGCTCCTACCTCAACTACAATCAGTTCTTTACCGGAAAAAGCAACTATCCCGATCGCGCTGAGGCGCTGTGGGCAATGCTGCAAATGGCGCGGTGGGGCATCGTGGACTTTCCGCGCAACTGGCTGGAAGTGACCGAACGCACTTGGCGAACGGACATTTTCGGCCAAGCTGCCCGCGACCTGGGGATGCTCGACTTTGGCCGCGATCGCCGCTCGATCGTGCTGGGTGACGGTTCGGTGTTTAACCCCGACGACCCAATTGCGTATCTGAACGCACTGGAAATTAAGCACGACATCAATATTGTGGAAGTTGCCCTCGACCCGATCGCCGTGTAGCGACTGTCCGAATCGCCCCCTAGCCCCCACGAGTGGGGGGAACCGAACCAACCGCCTTTGCCCCACCGCAAACATCCCGGCTCGCAAGTCCCCCACGAGTGGGGGATCTAGGGGGCTTCCCAAATCGATCGCCTGACCCTTAAACAAACGACCATGCAAACCATTCCCACAACCACCGCCAGCCCAGCCGCCCCGCTCAAAACCGAGCCGTTCTTGGTAGTTGAAAACGTCTCGAAAGTGTATCCCACGCCAAAAGGCGACTACACCGTTTTGCAAGACGTGAACCTGACCGTGCGCGAAGGCGAATTTATTACGCTGATCGGGCACTCCGGCTGCGGCAAATCCACCCTGATGAACATGGTGTCGGGCTTCAACAAACCCTCATCGGGCGAGGTGCGCGTCCAGTCCAAGCTGATCACCGAGCCAGGACCCGATCGCATGGTCGTGTTCCAAAACTATTCGCTCTTGCCCTGGAAGACTGCTTTTGAGAACATCTACATCGGCATTCATTCGGTTTTTCCCGAAAAATCCAAGGCCGAAAAATCGAGATCGCTAACGATCACCTTGCCTTGGTCGGCCTGACTGAAGCCGCCAACAAACGACCCAAAGAGCTATCCGGCGGCATGAAACAGCGCGTTTCGATCGCCCGCGCCCTCGCCCTGCGCCCCCAAGTTCTTCTGCTGGATGAACCGTTTGGTGCCCTCGACCCGATTACGCGAGAAGAACTGCAAGAAGAACTTTTGGCAATCTGGCGCAAATATGGCGTCACCGTCCTGATGATCACCCACGACATTGACGAAGCCTTGTTCCTGAGCGATCGCGTTGTGATGATGACCAATGGACCGTCTGCGACGATCGGTGAAATCCTCGCAGTGCCGTTTCCCCGTCCCCGCAACCGCACCCAAGTCCTCGAAGACCCCGCCTACTACGAACTCCGCAACCAAGCGCTTGACTTCCTCTATCGCCGCTTTGCCCACGATGACGTTTAGTCAGTGACGGGTGACGAGTGACGAGCCGACATCCGACATCCGTCACTCGACACCCCCGCTAATCTCGTTGCATTCTACAAACCGCCGTGTCTGACCCGATCAAAACCGTTTGCCCGTATTGTGGTGTGGGCTGTGGCCTGGAAGTTGTTCCAACTTTCAAAGGCGACAAAATTACTGGTATCAGCAAAGTCCGGGGCGATCGATCGCACCTCGGTCCAGCCCTTGGCATGGTCTGCGTCGAAGGGCGCGGACGGTGGCAGAGTCGATCGGCAAAGACCGCCTGCTGCATCCGCTGCTGCGCGATTCGCTCGATCAGCCGTTTCGTCAAGTAAGTTGGGAAGAGGCGATCGATCGCTTGGTGAGCGAAATTAACAAGGTGCGATCGAGCTACGGTGCAGACGGAATTTGCATGTACGGGTCGGGTCAGTTCGTGACGGAAGATTACTACGTCGCCCAAAAGCTGATGAAAGGGCGCTAGGCACGAACAACTTCGACGCCAATTCGCGCCTCTGTATGTCGTCTGCCGTTTCTGCCTATCTGCAAAGCCTCGGCTCAGATGGTCCGCCCTGCTGCTACGACGATCTAGAACTCACCGACTGCGCGTTTTTGATCGGCACAAATACGGCGGAATGCCATCCGATCGTCTTCAATCGCCTCCGCAAGCACCACAAGCAAAATCCCCACGTCAAGCTGATTGTCGTTGATCCGCGCTGCACTCCGACGGCGGAAGTGGCCGATCTGCACCTCGCGATCAAGCCGGGGACGGACATCGATTTGCTCAACGGCATCGCCTATTTGCTGCTGGAGTGGAATTATTTCGACGCCGATTTTATTGAGGAATGCACGAACGGCTTTGCGGAATTTGTCGAAGTGGTGCAGCACTATCCGCCGCAGGTGGTGGCCGATCGCTGCGGCATTGCTGTGGAAGACCTCAAAACCGCCGCACAATATTGGGGCGAATCCTACCGCGTTTTGTCGATGTGGTCGATGGGGATCAATCAGTCGAGCGAGGGCACGGCCAAGGCGCGATCCATCATCAACCTGCACCTGATCACCGGACAGATCGGACGAGCCGGAGCAGGGCCATTTTCGCTGACCGGACAGCCGAACGCAATGGGCGGACGTGAGGCGGGCGGCTTGGCGCATCTCTTGCCGGGATATCGATCAGTCAGCAATCCCGATCACCGTGCGGAAGTTGAGCATTTTTGGAAGTTTCCAGCCGGACGGATTCAGGCCGATCGCGGACGGACGGTTTGGGAAATGATCGAGGGCTTGGAATCGGGTGAGGTGAAGCTGCTGTGGATCGCGGCGACGAATCCGGCTGTGAGTTTGCCGGACTTGGAGCGGGCAAAGAAAGCGCTCAGGCGATCGCCCTTCACCGTCTACCAAGAGGCGTACTATCCGACTGAACTGCCGTCTTCGCGCATTTGCTGCTGCCTGCGACCCAGTGGAGCGAAAAACCGGAGTGATGACCAACTCCGAGCGGCGGGTGGCTTTGTGTCCGGCTTTTCAATCGCCGGATGGAGAAGCAAAAGAAGACTGGGCAATTTTTGCCGAAGTGGGTCGCCGCTTGGGATTTGTCGAGCAGTTCAATTTCAGCACGTCGGCAGAAGTCTTTGACAGAATTTGTCAAGCTGACGCACAATCGACCCTGCGACATGAGCGGCTTGAGTCACGATCGCCTCCACAAACAAGGCGCAACCCAGTGGCCGTATCCGATCGGGGAAATCAAGCACCCCGTTTCTTCACGGCTCTACACCGACTTGCAGTTCGCCACGCCCGACCATCGCGCTCGCCTTGGTGCGTTCCACTCGAAAGGACTGGCCGAGCCACACGATCCGGCCTATCCGTTTGTGCTGACGACGGGGCGCGTTTACGGCCACTGGCACACCCTGACGCGAACCGGACGGACGGAAAAAATTCAGCAGTTGCACCCCGCTCCGTTTCTGGAAATTCATCCCCGCGATGCGAAAGAACTGGGGATTATTGAGGGAAATTTCGTAGAAGTGCGATCGCGCCGGGGTTCCGCTAAACTGGCAGCTAAAGTAACGCGATCGATTTCACCGGGAACTGTGTTCATGCCGATGCACTGGGGCGCACTGTGGGCAGACGATGCCGAAGTCAACGTGCTGATGCATTCCGCCGCCTGCCCCGATTCGCTTCAGCCGGAACTGAAGGCTTGCGCCGTTCAGGTGATTCCGCTGACGGCAGTGGTGACGGCTCGATCGGAATTCGATCGCGTCACCGCCACGCCCGCTGCCATCTCCTGAATCCATGACCGCTGCAACGTTTTTCAGTTTGAGCAAGATTTTGTCAATTCGCTCCGCTGTATTCCCATGCAGGTGCGCTACAAGCTCGATACCTGCGGCGTGAAGCTGAAGCTGTCGCACTGGTCGCATTTCACCGAGACGGAGCGGCGGGCGATCGTCGATGCGTCCTGTGAAACTGGCTCAGAAATTACAGCTTATCGAAATCTGGTGCAGCAATTTGTCACGCAGCATACGGGCACAGCGGCGGGGACGTTGGCGATCGATCCGCATCCGGCATGGCTGAATGGCGATTCGGTTCCGGCTGAAGTGAAGGAACAAGCGATCGAGTTTGGCGTGGCGATCGATTTGCCTCGGTGGAATTCGCTGACGCCGCTTCAGCGATTTGCCTTAATGAAGCTCAGCCGTCCGGGACATGAAAACAAAAACTTTCAGCCTGCGCTGGCGGAATTTCACCTGATTTAATGTCAGTTTGACGAGCGATTTTGCGATCGGAGACGCCCCCTAAATCCCCCAATCGATGGGGGACTTTGAGGTTTGGTGGGTGGGCGCGATCGTCTGTTGGACAATCCTTTCGCTGCCAGGTAGTCTAGAC
>JAAUTJ010000242.1 GCA_012031475.1 Leptolyngbyaceae cyanobacterium SM1_3_5
CCAATCGATGAATACTCAGCCCGAATCGCACCCCGACTATCTTGCCGACCGTTCCGACGCAAAAAGCATCCAGTTTCACGCGCATCGCCAACTGCTGCGTCAAATCATGGTGTCGATCGAATTTCGCCAGCATCCGAACGAATGGTGGCACTTCTCGTTTGGCGATCAAATGTGGGCGTGGCTTGGTCGCGATCAAAGCGAGCCGCCCCTCGTTGCTCGGTACGGCGCAGTTTAGGGCGATCGAGTGTTGAAGATCAGGAATTAGCCAAACCAAGCTCGCCTACGGCTGTTCGCTGACCCCCGATCCCCGATCCCCGATCCCGACACCCCTTCCCCCTATTGCTCGCTCCGACAATATTCATTCACCTCGTTCACCAACATGCCCTCTTGACCCGTCGCGGCTTGAAGCGCAGTGTAGGCTTGCTGGGCAGCCGCGCTGTTCTGCTGGTTGTTGGCGCTGATCAGGGCGCGAGTGGAGGCGCTGGTATCGGCATACATGTTGACGTAGCGATCGCGCAATTGCTGAAGCTGCGGGTCTTGCAGATCGAGCGATCGCATCGTAGCAGCGGTTTCGTCCGCGATTTGAGCAATTTTTGCCAGTGCTTCGACATCACTAGGATTGCTGTTGTTCATGACGGCTTGCACTTCAGCAACCGCGCTGTTGCCAACTTCGACCAGGCTGTTGCACTGGGCAGTTTTGCGATCGAACAATTCGGCAACGGGCAAATTCGGACTACAGCCGCTCAGCACAACTCCGAGAGCCACACCGACGGTGACTGGGCTTACAAAGACTCGACCTCGTTGCATGTCGTCATCCACAGGTTCTACTACCGATCATGCATCAAGCGAGCAGGGCAGAGCAATTGCTTTGTGCCGAAACTTTTCGTCTGCCTATCGTGAAGACAGGAGTTTTGTAGCGAGCTTGACAAGCTTTAGGCATCCAGCGGGTTCAGCTTTGCCATTGCCCAGGTGGTGTAAGTTCCGATCGCGTCCAAAGCAGGTAGGGAACCAGCAGAAACGTTGCGATCGGATCGATCGACCAGACGGCGATCGCCAGCCCCAGCCCAATTAAAAAGCCGATCCCGCCGATCGTCGTTCCGGCCATGAGGCTGCGACGAAGCTGCATGACTGGATTGTAAGCCAGGGTCACAAGTTCCAGCAGCAGATAGACGCCCATCAAAACCCAAGTGCGTGAACTACCCGGATCGCGCTCCCAAACGGTGGCGGCTGAGAAAGCAGCGCAAACAAATACAAACGTCCAGACAAACGGGATCAGCTTCTCAAAGGTCAGCCAGCGCGGACGCTTGAGCCGATTGAACCAGCGTATTCCGTTCGGTGGAGCGATCGAGCCAACCGCCCCACCCAGCACGATTGCGATCGCCAACGTCACCATCCAGGGTCGAATCACAACCCGTTCCCCCTTTGCCTATGGTGGAGCTTGCTGCGAGTGCAGATCCCCGAAAATAACCAAATTCTGACAGAAAAGGGGTGAGGGGAAATCGACCGCAAGAGCGATCGTTAGCCGAAGATGCTGCCGAAAAAGTCGATCGCTTCCTTCAGCGATGCGACAAACGCATCAATTTCTTCTCGCGTGTTGTAGAAGTACAGGCTTGCCCGTGCGGTCGATTGTGCCTTCAAGTAGCGGTGCAACGGCTGGGTGCAGTGGTGTCCGGCTCGAATTGCAATTCCCGCCTGATCAAGAATGGTTGATAGATCGTGTGGGTGAACGGCTCCCGCTGTGAAGGAAGCCAAAGCAGCACGGCCTTCGCCATTGGCATTCGGTTTGGGGCCATACAGCCGCAGTTCAGGAATTTGCAAAAGCTGCTGCCACAGGTACGCCGTCAACTCCGCTTCGTAAGCGTGGATCGCGTCCATGCCCAGCCCGTTCAGGTAGTCGATCGCAGCACCCAGGGCGATCGCCTCAGCAATGGCCGGAGTCCCCGCCTCAAACTTATGCGGCAAATCGGCGTAGGTGGAATGATCGAGAAACACATCCGCGATCATTTCGCCACCACCCAAGAACGGGGGCATCGATCGCAACAGATCCAGCTTGCCGTACAAAAAGCCGATCCCGGTTGCGGCGCACATCTTATGTCCCGACGCGACCAGCCAATCGCAGTCGATCGCCTGCACGTCCAGCTTCATGTGGGGCGCACTTTGGTCAGGCATCCACCAAAACTCTTGCGCCCTGCGCGTGAGCGAGACGGGTGATTTCTTCAACCGGATTCACGCAGCCCAATGTGTTGGAGACATGGACGATCGAGACAAGCTTCGTTTTTTCGTTGAGGAGCGATCGAAACTGCTCCAGATCAAACTCTTCCGTCTCGGTCAGTTCCACGAACTTCAAAACGGCTCCCGTCCGCTGCGCCAAAAGCTGCCAGGGAATCAGGTTACTGTGATGCTCCATGACAGACAGGATGATTTCATCACCCGCCTTCACATTCTGATTGCCCCAAGCATAAGCCACGAGGTTAATGGCTTCGCTGGCGTTGCGCGTGAAAACGATTTCCTGACGCGATCGCGCATTCACAAACTGCGCCACCTTGTCCCGCGACCCTTCATAATCGTTCGTCGCTCGGTTGCTCAGCGTATGCACGCCGCGATGCACGTTGGCGTTGTCGTGCCGATAGTAGTGTTCTAGCGCGTCCAGAACGGCGATCGGCTTTTGCGAAGTCGCCGCATTGTCCAGGTAAACCAGCGGTTTCCCGTGAATTTGTTCATTCAAAATCGGAAAGTCGTTGCGCGTCAGGGCGGCAAGGGTGCGATCGGTAGCGAGAGTCATAGTGAATTATCGGGTGTAGAGAGGTCGTAGAGACGCGAGATCTCGCGTCTCCCAAATCAAGGCGAAATCAAACCGCCCAAAGTTTCGCGAACAGACGGAATCGAAATCCGATCGATAATTTCGTAAGCAAAGGCAGTCGTCAGCAGTCGTCGGGCAGTCGCCGCGTCAATCCCACGACTTTGCAGGTAGAAAACTTCATCAGCTTCAAGCTGTCCAACCGTCGCCCCATGCGTACAGCGAACATCATCCGCCACGATCTCAAGCTGCGGCTTCGTGTCCACTCGCGCCTTAGGAGATAGGAGGAGATTGCGGTTAACCTGATTGGCGTTCGTCTTCTGAGCGGCTTTCGGCACAAACACTTTCCCATTGAAGACGGCGTGAGCGCGATCGTCCACGATGCACTTATGAATCTGCGAACTGGTTCCGTAGGGCTGCGTTAGGGCAAGGATGCTGTGAGTGTCGGATAGCTGGTTGTCGCGGGCGATCGTCAATCCATCCATCACCGTTTCCGTCTGCGATCCCGTCTGATACACCTCTAAATTATGACGCGACAGCTTCGCTCCCAAATTCACCGCACGGCAGGCATAGTGTGAGTCGCGGTCTTGCGAAACCGCAGTTTTGCCGATGTGGAAGGCGGCAGAATTCTCCCGCTGAATTCTAGTGTGATCGATCCGAGCGTTCGCCTCAAGCCAGATTTCCGTAACGGCATTGGTGAAGTAAACGTCCTCGCCAAATCCCAAATATTCCTCCACGATCGCCACACTGCTGTTCGCTTCTGCCACGACTAAAGCACGAGGCTGGACGATCGCTTGACTGCTCGTATGCGAGATAAAAACAAGATGGATCGGCGTTTCAACGATCGCGTTGCGGGCAATCTGAACAACGGCAGCATCGGTGAAACTAGCCGTATTCAAACTCGTGAACACTTCATCTGCACCTTGCTGTCTACCGAGGTAGGGCTGTAGATGCTCAGAGTTGGACTGCGAAAGGCTGGCGATCGAAACACCTTCCGGCATTTCCACGCTCGATAGCTGCGGGGCAAACGTGCCGTTGACAAACACCAAGCAGCTTTGGGCAGCTTCGGGAATGGAGGAAGGTTCGATCGCTTCCGTTCGCGCAGAAGTTGCCTGAAACTCAACTTGCAGTAGGGGCGACAAATCCGTAAACCGCCAGTCTTCATCACGACTGCTGGGGATCGCCATCTCCTGCACTCTGGCGGCAGCTTGTTCGCGTAATTCTTGCCACCAGTTGGACGCTTGCAGGGCAGGACGCAATTCGAGAAGTTGGGAGAGGGCAGTAGCGCGATCGCTCGATCGTGCCAGGGAAGTAACTTGAGTCATCACACGCCCACCCCCGCTTCTTCCAGCACCCAGTCGTAGCCTTTGGCTTCCAGTTCATGCGCCAGTTCTTTGTCGCCTGTCCGCAGGATGCGTCCCGCTGCCATGACGTGAACGAAATCCGGCACGATGTAGTTTAGCAAGCGCTGATAGTGAGTGATCAATAAAGTGGCGTTTTGCGGTGAAGCAAGCTGATTCACGCCGCCTGCAACAATTTTCAGCGCATCAATATCAAGTCCCGAATCAGTTTCATCCAAAATTGCCAAAGTCGGCTCAAGAATTGCCATTTGCAAAATTTCGTTGCGCTTCTTTTCGCCACCGGAAAAGCCCTCATTGACGCTGCGGCTGAGGAATCGATCGTCCATCTTCACGACATCCAACTTTTCGCGCACCATTTCGTCAAAATCAAAGGCGTCGAGTTCTTCTAAACCCTGAGCTTTGCGCTTGGCGTTGAAGGCAACTCGCAGGAAATCAAGGTTGCTAACACCGGGAATTTCTAGCGGATATTGGAAGGCGAGAAAGACGCCCGATCGCGATCGCTCCTCTGGCTCCAACTCCAGCAAATTCTGCCCTTGAAAAATCACTTCGCCGCCCGTCACTTCATAGTCAGGATGACCCGCTAAAACTTTTGAGAAAGTGCTTTTTCCTGACCCGTTCGGCCCCATAATCGCGTGAATTTCACCCGCTTTAATTTCGAGGTTTAGCCCTTTCAAAATTTGGGTTCCGTCTACGTTGGCGGTTAAGTCACGGACGGTAAGAATGACTTCGCTATTTTCCTGAATCACGATCGACCTCAACTAATGGCTGCAATATGTTTCAAAATCGGATAGACCTCGTGTAGATCGTTTCCGGGATTACGAAGCTCAAATATTTTAGAAAGCCCGTATCGATTAACTTCACCACGCACCAGCTTGACAAATACAAAGCTGCCACCGCTGGAAATTAAACCGAAGCTTGGTTTCTCAGATTGTGGATTCGCCAACATATAAGTAAGAAGCTGTGCAAGTCCGGCTTCAAATGAAAAAGCAGCTTCTTTTGATTCGATCGCCATCGCCCAAAACCGCTCTTTCAGCAGCAAAATATCAAGCTGACCGCGAACGATCACATCTTCATCTTGAGCGGTGATTTCGATCGACTTTTCTGCCTGAATGTGGAACGGAGGCAAATAGAAATTTGCCAGAAATAGGAGGGGTCCCAAAACCGCAACCTGAATTGCTTTTTCTAGCAGGGGCGGATGCCCAATCAAATTCCAGTACCCCTGCCGAATCTTGTCAAGGAATTGGCGTTCTAATTCAGTAATTTCGGTCGGTGGAATTTGCCATTCAGGGAAGAAGCTGAGATCTTGAACAGCCTCTACTTTAAATGAGCTAGTTAGATCGTCGAGATCGACTTTACGGGCTTGAATGATTTGAACCATAAAATTTAGGAGGGGCGGATCGATCGCCGCCCCCAATAGAATTAGCCGACAGTGCCTTCGAGTTTGAGGCTGAGGAGTCGATCGGCCTCTACTGCAAACTCCATCGGCAGCTGGTTGAACACATCTTTGCAGAAGCCGCTGATCATCATCGAGATCGCGTCTTCCATCGAGATGCCGCGCTGGGCAAAGTAGAACAGTTGGTCTTCTCCAATTTGGAGGTTGACGCTTCGTGTTCAACTTTGGCCGTGTTGTTTTGCACCTGGATGTAGGGGAAGGTGTTGGCTCCCGCCCTGTCGCCAATCAGCATTGAGTCGCACTGCGAGTAGTTGCGAGCGCCTTCGGCTTTGGGGTTGATTTTCACCAGGCCGCGATAGCTGTTGTTCGATCGACCTGCCGAGATGCCTTTCGAGACGATCGTGCTGCGGGTATTTTTGCCCACATGGATCATCTTCGTGCCCGTGTCGGCCTTCTGCATGTTGTTCGTCAAGGCGACCGAGTAGAATTCGCCCACCGAGTTATCACCGATCAGAACGCAGCTTGGGTACTTCCAGGTGATCGCCGATCCGGTCTCAACTTGCGTCCAGGAGATTTTCGAGTTGACGCCCTGACACAGACCGCGCTTGGTGACGAAGTTGTAGATGCCGCCTTTGCCGTTTTCGTCTCCGGCAAACCAGTTTTGCACGGTCGAATATTTGATTTCGGCGTTGTCCAGTGCGACCAGTTCAACGACGGCAGCGTGAAGCTGATTGGTGTCGAACATCGGGGCGGTGCAGCCTTCCAGGTAGGTGACGGAACTGCCTTCTTCGGCCACGATCAGCGTCCGCTCAAACTGGCCGGAGTCGCCGTTGTTGATGCGGAAGTAGGTCGAAAGATCCATCGGGCATTTCGTGTTTTTGGGGATGTACACGAAAGACCCGTCGCTGAAGACGGCGGCGTTGAGCGCGGCAAAGTAGTTGTCCGCAGCCGGAACGACGCTACCCAGATATTTCTGAACAAGGTCGGGATGTTCGCGCAGGGCTTCCGAGATCGAGCAGAAGATGATGCCTTCTTCGGCCAGCTTGTCCTTAAAGGTCGTGGCGACCGAGACGCTATCGAAGATCGCATCGACGGCGACGTTGGACAAGCGCTTTTGCTCAGATAGGGGAATGCCCAGCTTCTCGAAGGTGTCAAGGAGAGTCGGATCGACTTCTTCGAGGCTGTTGAGCTTGGCTTTTTGCTTGGGGGCGGAGTAGTAGACGATGTTTTGATAGTCGATCGCCGGATACCCCAGTTCTGCCCAGTTTGGCTCGGTCATCGTCAGCCAGTGGCGGTAGGCTCTGAGGCGAAAGTCAAGCATAAATTCCGGCTCGTTCTTCTTGGCCGAAATGGTGCGAACCACGTCTTCGCTGAGGCCGCGAGGAATGGCTTCCGACTCGATATCGGTGACGAAGCCGTACTTGTAGGGTTGGTTGACAAAAGATTTAACCGTTGCTGTCATCGATCGGGTGGCTCTCTCAGAGGGGTTGCAATCACTGGGGGTTACTACTCAAACAAAAAAATCAGTATTGATTGGTGGTAGCGCGAATCTCTTCAAAGGCGATCTCTTGCTTGTCGCCAGCAAAGTCGTTGTCGGGGGTGAGGAACAACATGC